>VGNK01000014.1 GCA_016866055.1 Chloroflexota bacterium
TCCGCGATCGCCCCGTCGCTCTTCCCGAGCAACGTGCCGAGCACGTAGCGGTTGTGCTGGCCGAGCGTCGGCGTGGGCAGCCGCGTGCCGAGCGGCGTCGCGGAGAGCCGCATCGGCCGGCCGGGATACACGTGCCGGCCGGCGTCGGGCTCGTCGATGGCCTCCCAGTAGCCGCGCGCGCGCAGGTGGCGGTCGTTCGAGAGGTCCTCGGTCGTGTAAACCGCGCCGGCGGGCACGCCCCAGCGCTGCAGCTCCTCCATCGCCTCGTGCTTCGTGCGCCCCGCGGTCCACTGCAGGATCACCTCGTCGATCTCGTCGTGGTGCTCGTGCCGTGCCGTGACGGTCGCGAACCGGGGATCCGCGATCAGGGCCGGCCGCCCGATCGCGCGGCAGAGCGCCAGCCACTCCGCGTCGTTGCGCACGGAGAGCGCGACCCAGCCGTCCTCGCCGGCACAGCGGTACGCGCTCTGCGGCGCGTGCAGGCGGTCGCGGTTGCCGATCGGCTCGGGGCTCCGGCCGTTCATCTGGAAGTCGAGGACGTACTCGCCGAGCAGCGCGGTCACGTTCTCGCGCTGGGACATGTCGATGTACATCCCGGCGCCGGTGCGCCGCCGCTCGCGCAGCGCGGCCAGAATCAGCCCCACGCCCATCGCCCCGCCGAGCGGGTCGGGCATCGCCAGCGTGTACACCGCGGGCATCTCGCCGGGGTAGCCGGTGATCGCGGTGAGCCCGCCGATCTGCTCGAGCGTCCCGCCGAACGAGACGAAGCCGCTCTCCGGCCCCTTCGAGCCCTGGCTGTAGATCGAGGCGAGGATGATGCGCGGGTTGATCTCGCGCAGCCGCGGGTAGTCGAGCTCCCAGCGCGGGAGCACGCGGTTGCTGAAGTTCTCGACGACGACGTCGCTGATCGCGACGAGCTCGCGGAAGATCGCACGGCCCTCGGGCGTGCCGAGCTCGAGCGCCAGGCCGAGCTTGTTGCGGTTGCGCTCGTTGATCATCCCGGAGCGGTTCCAGGGTCGCTCGCCGGCCTCGCCTCCCGGGTAGACGCCGCGCGCGAGGATGCGCAGGTTGTCCGGGTGCGACGCCGACTCGACCTTGATCACCTCGGCGCCGGCGTCCGCGAGCCACTTCCCCGCGAACGGCCCGGCCCAGAACATCCCCAGGTCGAGCACGCGGATCCCCTCGAGCGGCAGGCGCGGCGCGCTCATCCGAGCACCCCCGCCGCGCGGATCTCGGCGATCTCGTGGGGTGTGAGGTCGGTGAGCGACGACAGGATCTCGTCGGTCTGCTGGCCGAGCAGGGGCGCCGGGCGCGGCTCGACGGCGAGCCCCGTGAGGTGCGCCGGCAGACCGGGGTAGCGCAGGGCGCCGGCGACCGGATGATCCACCTCGACCCAGAAGCCGCGCGCGGCGTATTGCGGCGACTCCATCAGGTCGGTCATGTCGGCGAGGTAGGCGGCCGGCACGTGCGCCTCCTGCGCCGCGAAGTACGCCTTGTACTTCCCGCGGTCGACGGTCCACTCGAGGATCTGCGTGTCCATCTCGCCCTCGAGCCGCGCTCGATCCCGAGCGACCGCGTCGTCGGGGCCCGCCGCCGCGATCGCGGCCGCGGCCTCCTCGCCGAGGATGAGCCGGCGGAAGTCGCCGTACTGGTGCGCCTGCACCGAGAACGAGACGAAGCCGTCGCGCGCGGGGATCGGGAGGCGGAGGTCCGCCCGCTGCCGGATGCGCCCCGTGTACTCGTACTCCGTGAGGTCCTGGAAGTGGCTCGCGCCGAGCCCCTCGAGGATCGCGACGTCGACGTGCTGGCCGATGCCGTGCTCCTCGGCGAGGTAGAGCGCGGTCTGCGTGGCGGCGAAGGCGTACGCGCCGGCGAGGTGCAGTCCCGGCTGCCCGCCGAACTTGAGCGGCACGCGCCCGGGCTCGCCCATGATGTTCATCAGCCCGCCGAGCGCGAAGAGCGTGAGCTCCGTCGCCCCCCAGTCACGGTACGGGCCGCTCTGCCCAAAGGGCGTGATCGACGTCAGCACGACGTCGGCGCGGACCGCGGAGAGCGACTCGTAGCCGAGCCCCCGCTCCGCCATCGCGCCCGGCGCGGCGTCCTCGACGACCACACCGGCGTGACGCGCGAGGTCGCGCACAAGCTGCTGCCCGGTCGCGGTGTCGAGGTCGATCACGATCGAGCGCTTGTTGCGGTTCAGCGAGAGGAAGAGCGCGCTCCGCTCTCGGTGCGGCACGTCGCCGGGAAACGGCCCCATCCGGCGCGCCACGTCGCCGCCCGGAGGTTCGACCTTGATCACGTCGGCGCCGAGCTGGCCCATGATCAGACAGCAGTAGGGCGCGGTCACCCCCTGCCCGAGCTCGAGCACCGTGAGTCCCGCGAGCGGACCCGTCATCGCGCGCGCACCATGAGCCCGCCCGACTCGTTGAGCACGGGTCGCGTCCCGATCACCTCGTCGCGCTCGAGCTCGTCGATCTCGGCGTCGGCGAGACCGAGCAGCCCGCTGAGGATCTCGCGGTTGTGCTGCCCCAGCTGCGGCGTGGGCATCCGCGTCGTGAGCGGGCTCGCGGAGAAGCGGAAGGCGCGGCCGTAGTACTCCTGCTCGCCGTCGCTGGGGTCGTGCACGCGCTCCCAGAAGCCGCGGGTGCGCAGGTGCGGGTCGACGAAGAGCTCGCGCGGGTTGAGGACGGCACCGGCAGCGACGCCCCACTGTTGCAGCCACGACATCGCCGCGTGCTTCGAACGCTGTGCGGTCCACGCCGTGATCAGCGCGTCCACCTCATCGCGATGGCGGCGCCGCGCTACGATGGTCGCGAACCGCGGGTCGGCGGCGAGCTCCGACCGCCCGATCGCCGTGCAGAGCCGCGCCCAGTCGGCGTCGCTGCGCACCACGAGCGTGACCCATTCGTCGTAACCGGCGCACGGGTACGCGTCGGAGGGCGAGGCGCCCGGCTCGTGGTTCGCGATGCGCGGCGGCTGCTCGCCGGTGAGCGAGTGCTCGACGACGGAGTCCCCGACGACGAGCGTCGCCGCCTCGCGCTGCGAGAGGTCGATCTCCATCCCGCGTCCGGTGCGGTCGCGGTGGCGGAGCGCCGCGAGCAGCGCGAGCGCGGCGGTCGCGCCACCGAGCGGGTCGGGGAGCGCGAAGCCCACGCTGCTGTCGGGGTCGTCCGGGTAGCCGGAGAGGTGCGAGATCCCGCCGAGCTGCTCGAGGTTGCCGCCGTAGGAGACGTACGAGCTCTCCGGGCCGGTGAGGCCCTGGCTCATGATCGAGACGAGGATGATGCGCGGGTTCGCCTCGGCGAGGGCGTTGTAGCCGAGGCCGAGCCGCTCCAGCACCCCGGTGCTGAAGTTCTGCGAGACGGCGTCCGAGACGCGCGCGAGGCGCAGGAAGAGGTCGCGCCCGCGCGGCTCCTGGAGGTCGAGCGTCAGCCCGAGCTTGTTGCGGTTGCGCTCGTTGATCATCCCCGAGCGGTTCCAGTGATCGCCGTGCTCGCCGCGCGGGTCGTGATCGGGGTAGATGCCGCGCGCCTGGATGCGGAGCGGGTCGGGGCGCCGGCACGACTCGACCTTGATCACCTCGGCGCCGGCGTCGGCCCAGGCGCGGCCGGCGTTCGGCGCGGCCCAGAACTGGCCGAGGTCGAGGATGCGGACGCCCTCGAGCGGCAGCCGGCCGCGTACGGCCGTCACGCGATCACCCCCGCGCCGGCGAGCTGCGCGAGCTGCGCGCCCGAGAGGCCGAGCAGCCCGCCGAAGACCTCGGCGTTGTGCTCGCCGAGCCGCGGGGCCGGCCGCGGCGGCGCCGTCGAGCCGGCCCACCGGAACGGGATCCCGGGAATCGCCACGCGCCCCGCCTCCGGGTGATCGACGGATTCGATGAACCCGCGATGGCGGTACTGCGGAGAGGCGAGCAGGTCCGCGGGATCGGCCGGGTAGGACGCGGGGATGTGCATCGCCTGTCCGAGCTCGTACACCTCACGCTTGGTGTGGCCCTCGGCCCAGCGCGCGACGTGCTCGAGCAGGGCCCGCCGCCCGCCCTCGCGGTTCATCGGGTCCACCCGGCCCAGCTCCGGCGGCGCGCCGACGAGCTCGGCGAGCCGCCCCATCTGCTGCTCCTGTGCGGTGACCATCGCCATGCCGTCCCGAGCGCGCACACCACGCAGCCCCATCGCGCCGCGCGGGGTGCAGGCGCCGGTCTCCTCCGCATAGTAGGAGACCTCGACCATCGCCTGAGCGTGCGCGGTCACCTGGCTCTCGAAGATCGAGAGCGTCACGTGCTGGCCGACGCCGCGCTCCTCGGCGAGCCGCAGCGCGACGAGCGTCGCGTAGGCGGCGTGCAACGCGACCAGGTACTGCGACGGCCACCCGCCCATACGCAGCGGCTGGCGAGCCGCGTCGCCGCTGCGATACATGTGGCCGCCCATCGCGAACACCGTCAGCTCCGTGGCGCGGTAGTCGCGATAGGGGCCGCCGTCGCCGAAGGTGGAGATCGATGTGAGCACGATCTCCGGGCGCGCGGCCGCGAGCGTCGCGTACGCGAGGTCGAGCTTGCCGAGCACGCGCGGCTCGAAGTTCTCCACGACCGCGTCGCTCTTCGCGACGAGATTCAGGAAGAGGTCGCGCCCCGACGCCGTGCGGAGGTCGATCGCGACGCCGCGTTTGCCCTCGTTGACGTAGAGGTGGAGCGGGCCGGACTCGCCGTGCGCGGCGCCGGCGCGGAAGGGGCCGCGACGGCGCGCGGGGTCGCCGGTCCCCGGCGACTCGACGCGGATCACGTCCGCGCCGAGCCGCGCGAGCAGGCGACCGCAGACCGGCCCGGCGACCTCGCGCCCGATGTCGAGGACGCGGAGACCTGAGAGGGGGTGAAGCGCCTCAGGGGACGCCATCGGCCCGCCCCGGTGCGCCGCTAGCGGCCGCGGAAGGTCGGCGCGCGCTTCTCGGCGAAGGCGCGCAGCCCCTCCTTCGAGTCCTCGCTCTCGCGAATCTTCGCGGCCCACTGCGACGAGTTCTTCACGCGGTCGGCGAAGTTCGGGATCGCGCGTCCGGTGACCGCTGCCTTCTTGATGGTCCGCACGGCGAGCGGCGCGTTGCCCGCGATCATCTGCGCGACCTCGTAGACGCGGTCCATGTGCTTGGCCTTTGGCACGACTTCCTGCACGAGCCCGACGCGGTAGCCGGCCTCGGCGTCGATGAACTCGCCCGTGAACAGCATCATCAGCGCGTAGCCGAACGGCACGTAATGCGTGAGGATCGTCGGCCCGCTGATGGAGGCGATGCCGCGCTTCACCTGCGGCCAGCCGAACTTCGAGTCGTCGGCCGCGATGCGGAAGTCGCACAGCAGCGCCAGCCCCGCGCCCTGCGCCAGCGCGTAGCCCGAGGGCGCGGCGATGATGGGCTTCTCGAGCTCGGAGAGGTAGGTGTAGAGGTTGTCGGTGTTGCCGGACGGCACGCCCGGCTTCGCCTCCCGACGCTCACCCCCGCCGGACATTACGAGGTCGTGGCCGGTCGAGAACGCGCGGCCCTCGCCCGCGAGCACCGCGACCCAGATGTCGTCGTTGGTGTTGACCTCGTGGAACGATTCGAAGAGGTCCTGGATCATCTCGTTGTTGATCGCGTTGAGCTTCTCCGGGCGGCTCATCGTGATCGTGGCGATCTTATCCCGCACCTCGAACTTGACGGTGTTCAACGCTCGCTCCGCTCCTCGCTGCGACACCCGGCCCCCCCGGGTCGGTGAGACGCCGGCGGCATTCTAGGCAGGGCCCCGCACCCGACACAATCCCAGGCGTAATCCGCCGGGCCGAGTTGCCCCGCCCCTCCCGCCTGCAACCGTCCCCCGGGCCACTTGACGTGATGGCGCCGTTCTGTCACTACGTGTGTGGTGTGGGTCATTCGCCGGCGTTGCGCCGGGGGGTCCACACGGGATCGGCTGGAGGGAACGATGATGGCTGGAGAGGGGGTGCGGGCAGGCGGGCAGCGGTGGGATGCGCGCCTGTCGAGGCGTCGGCTTCTGAGGGCGGGGGCCGCACTGGGGCTGGGTCTCGGGGGCGCGGCGCTGGTCGGCTGCGGGGGCGAGGAGGCTGCTGACGCACCGGCGCCGGCCGCGGCGCCCCCGAAGGGGGGTTCCCCGGCGGCCGCTCCGGCCACCCCGCAGGTGCAGCCGGGGGGCGTGCTGCGCATTGCCGCTCAGGCGGACATCGACACCTACGACGTGCTCAAGGCGCCGAACTCGAAGACGGCGGGCTTCTTCGGCCAGTACGTCTACCCGCGGTTCTTCAAGTTCGCGGTGGGGTTTGGGCAGCCGGCGGCAGGGACGGTTGAGGGCGACCTCATCGAGCGCTGGGAGCAGCCGGACGAGCTCACGTACATCATGCACGTGCGTCGCGGGATGAAGTGGGATCGGCGACCCCCGACGAGCGGGCGGCAGGTCAACGCGACCGACGTCACCGCGAGTTGGGACTACTACAAGGCCGTCTCCTTCTACCGTGCCGACCTTGCCAACGAGGTGAACAAGGAGGCCGCGGTCAAGGAGATCGTCGCGATCGACGACATGACCGCGAAGATGAACCTCGTGCGGCCGGACGCCGCCGTGCTCGCGATCGCGGCGACGTGGTCCGACCTGTGGGCGATGCCGAACGAGGCGTACACGGGCGGCTTCGACCCTGCCAAGGATTGGCGCGGCGCGGGGCCGTTCCTGCTCGCCGACCACCGACCATCGGTCGGGCTCACCTTCAAGAAGAACCCGGACTACTACGGCCTCCCACGCCCGTACGTCGACGGCATCGAGCTGGCGATCATCCCCGACGCCGCGCAGCTCGAGGCGCAGTTCGCTGCGAAGAACCTGCACTACGGGCTGCCGGAGGAGACCATCGTCGGGCTGCACAAGCAGCTCAAGGGGACCCGCATCGACCTGTTCAGCGCCGTGGTCGCCGGGAACAACCTCGGCTACGGGATGAAGCCCGGCTCCCCGTTCCTGGACGTTCGGGTGCGCCGGGCGATGAACATGCTCATCGACCGCGCGACGATCATCGACGTGATGAGCAACCCCAAGGACCTCGAGGGTCTCGGGGTGAAGCTCGGGCGCTACTGGAACACCCCGCTCAACGCGGGCTACGGGAAGTTCTGGCTCGACCCCAACGGCAAGGACTTCGGCCCGGCCGCGCAGTACCTGCAGCACAACGTGGCGGAGGCGAAGAAGCTGCTCGCCGCTGCCGCGTACCCGGCGGATAAGGCGGTGCCGCTCACCTACACGACCAATGCGTACGGCCGGACGTGGCCGCGCCTGGCCGAAACCCTGATGTCGATGCTGCGCGAGGGCGGCATCAAGACCGTCGCGAACGGGATCGACTACTCCACTGGCTGGATCCCGAAGTACCTGCGCATCAAGGGGGACTTCGACGGACTCGGCATGTGGCCGAACGGCGCGCGCGCCGACGTCGGCCAGTGGCTGAGCACGTTCTTCTCCTCCGCGGGTGCGAACAACCAGGTCGGCAAGACGTTCCCCGAGCTCGACAAGATGATCTCCGACCAGCAGCGCATCTCGAAGTTCGAGGAGCGCGTGAAGGCGGTGCACGACATCCAGCGGTGGGTGGTGGACAACGCGGTGGCGGTCCCGATCATCGGGGTCAATGGGATCGACTCCGTCGACATCTCGTGGGAAGGGCTGCACGGTCGCGACATCCGCGCGTGGGCCGGGGGTCTCGGCGGTGCGGAAGTCGTGCCGCACTACTGGCTGGACAAGTCGGTGCGTACGTAGCCATCCATGCATCGAGCCGCGGGCGAGGGGCGGGCTCGTCGCGGCGGCGGCCATCGAACACATCTCCCGCCGCACGGATGCGGCCGGTGACGCGACGGCGTGACCGGCCGGTGGTGCGGGACGAGGCCCCGCCAGAGTGCTGACGCGCGGGCCGGGTGGTGCCCTGTCGGCTGCCCCCGCGTCGTTTCGCCTGGGCGAGACTGCTCACGAGAGCCGTCGTGACGAAAGGCAGGAAGATGGAGCATTCAACCATGACCGAGCCCCCGGGGTGGGCCCGACGCCGATTCGGGCGGCGTCGGGCGCTCGCGCGCGGTGCGACCGTCGGGCTCGGCCTCGCCGGCGCGTCGCTGCTCGGCTGCGCCGGGGAAGACGAGCCGTCGGCGCCCGCGCCGGCGGCCACGCCCGCGGGGGCCGCGGCCCCCAAGGCCCCCGCCACGGCGGCGGTCGCCGAGCAGCCCCTCCCGGGGGGAACGCTCAAGATCGCGGTTCAGGCCGACGTGGACACCTTCGATCCGATCAAGGCGCCCAACGGCAAGACGTCCGGGTACTTCGCGGGCTTCGTCTACCCCCGGCTCTTCAAGTTCGTGCCCGGGGTCGGGAAGCCGGCGCCAGGCACGCTGGAGGGAGACCTGATCGAGCGCTGGGAGCAGCCGGACCCGCTGACCTACATCCTCCACGTGCGCAAGGGGATGAAGTGGGATCAGCGGCCCCCGACCAGCGGTCGTCAGGTCAACGCGAAGGACGTTGTCGACAGCTGGAGCTACTTCAAGGAGGTCTCGTTCTACCGGGGCGACCTCGCGAACAGCGTGAACAAGGCCGCTCCCGTCGACGGCATCACGGCCGTCGACGACCTGACCGCCAGGATGACGCTCGTGTTTCCCGACGCTGCGGTGCTCGCGGTGGCGGCGAACTTCCTCGACTTCTGGCAGATGCCGTCCGAGGCGTACAGCGGGGGCTTCGATCCTGCGAAGGAGTGGCGCGGCGCGGGGCCGTTCCTCCTCGCGCAGCACCGCCCCTCGGTGGGGTTCACGTTCAAGAAGAACCCCGACTACTACGGGGCGCCGCGGCCGTACGTCGACACGATCGAGCAGGCGATCCTCCCCGAGAGCGCCCAGCTCGAGGCGCAGTTCAGCGCGAAGAACCTGCACTACGGGGTGCCCGAGGACAGCATCGTCGCGCTGCACAAGCAGAACAAGGGCACGCGGATCGACCTCGGCACGCCGACGGGATCGGGGAGCAACCTCGGTGTCGGGCTCCGTCCCGGCTCGCCGTTCCTCGACGTGCGCGTGCGTCGCGCGTTCAACATGCTGCTCGACCGCAACACGATCATCGACGTGATGAGCAGTCCGGGTGAGCTCGAGGCGATCGGCGTGAAGCTCGGGCGCTACTGGAACACGCCCTTGAACGCTGGGTTCGGGGACTTCTGGCTCGACCCAAACGGGAAGGAGTTCGGGCCGGCGGCCCAGTACCTGCAGCGCAACGTGGCGGAGGCGAAGAAGCTGCTGGCGGCTGCGGCGTACCCGCTGGACAAGGAGACGCCGCTGACGTTCACGACGAATGCCTACGGGCGGACGTGGCCGCGCCTCGCGGAGATGCTCATGTCGATGCTGCGCGACGGGGGCGTGAAGACCGTGGCGAACGGGATCGACTACGCGACGGGGTGGATCCCGAAGTACCTCCGCGCGAAGGGTGACTTCGACGGGCTCGGGATGTGGCCGAACGGCTCGCGCGCGGACGTCGGGCAGTGGTTCCAGACGTTCTTCTCGTCGGCGGGGGCGAACAACCAGGTGGGCACGGCCTACCCCGAGCTCGACAAGATGATCTTCGCCCAGCAGCGGATGACGAACTTCAAGGGGCGCGTGGCAGCGGTCCACGACATCCAGCGGTGGATGGTCGACAACGCGATCGCGATCCCGATGATCGCGACGAACGGGATCGAGAGCGTCGATCTGAGCTGGGAGGGGCTGCGCGGGCGCGAGTACCGCACCTGGGTCGGCGGCGGTGTCACCGCTGCCGAGGTGGTGCCCTTCTACTGGCTCGGCCGGTCGCTGCGCACCTAGCGGCGAGCGTGGGGCGGGTGGGGCGCGGGTGGGACGCGGCCGGGACGCGGCCGCGCCCCACCCGCTCGCGGACCACGGAGTCGCCCGTACAACGTTTGGAGAGTGGCGCCCGACCCCGCCCCGTCGATTCACTCGTGCTAGTTTGCTCAAACGACGGCTACTCGGGCATGACTGGAGGGAACGGGATGAGCCTGTCCGGGAACTGGGAGCGTGGCCGGCTGATGCGCCATCGCATGGGCCGGCGGCGGTTGCTCGCGGGGACCGTCACGCTCGGGGCCGGCCTGGCGGGCGCCGCGCTCGTTGGGTGCGCCGGGGAAGAGGCAGAGGAGAAGGCCGCGCCCGCGGCGGGGACCGCAGCGCCGGCCGGACAGGCTGCGCCGGCGAAGGCGACGGCGGTGGCCGCGGAGCAACCCCAGTCCGGCGGCACGCTCCGCATCGCCGTGCAGGCGGACGTCGACACCTTCGACGCGATCAAGGCGCCGAACGCCAAGACCTCGAGCTACTTCGCGGGCTACGTCTACCCCCGCCTGTTCAAGTTCACCCCGGGTGTCGGGAAGCCCGCACCGGGGACGCTCCAGGGCGACCTGATTGAGCGGTGGGAGCAGCCCGATCCGCTGACCTACATCCTCCACGTCCGAAAGGGGATGAAGTGGGATCAGCGTCCGCCGACGAGCGGCCGCGCGGTCAACGCGCAGGACGTCGTGGACTCGTGGAAGTACTTCAAGGAGGTCTCATTCTATCGCGGTGACCTCGCCAACGATGTCAACAAGGCGGCCCCGGTCAAGACGATCACCGCCGTCGACACCCAGACGGCGAAGATGGAGCTTGCTATCGCGGACGCCGCGGTGCTCGCGGTCTCCGCGAACTTCCTCGACCTCTGGCAGATGCCGTCCGAGGCGTACAACGGCGGCTTCGACCCCGCGAAGGAGTGGCGCGGCGCCGGGCCGTTCCTGCTGACGCAGCACCGGCCGTCGGTGGGGTTCACGTTCAAGAAGAACCCGGACTACTACGGCGCACCGCGACCGTATGTGGACACGATCGAGTCCGCGATCCTGCCCGACACCGCGCAGCTCGAGGCGCAGTTCGCGGCGAAGAACGTGTACCACGGCGTGCCCGAGGACAGCATCGTCGCGCTGCACAAGCAGAACAAGGGCACGCGCATCGACCTTGGGAGCCCCACGGCGACGGGCAGCAACCTCGGGTACGACCTGCGCACCGGGTCGCCGTTCCTCGACGTGCGCGTGCGCCGCGCGCTCAACATGCTGCTCGACCGGAACACGATCATCGATGTGATGAGCAACCCGAAGGACCTCGAGGGGATCGGGGTGAAGCTCGGGCGCTACTGGAACACGCCGCTCAACGCGGGCTTCGGCGACTTCTGGCTCGATCCGAACGGGAAGGACTTCGGGCCCGCGGCGCAGTACCTCAAGCACAACGTCGCAGAGGCGAAGAAGCTCCTGGCGGCGGCGGCGTTCCCGCTCGACAAGGAGATCCCGCTCACGTTCACGACCAACGCCTACGGCCGCACCTGGCCGCGGCTCGCGGAGATGCTGATGTCGATGCTCCGTGACGGCGGCGTGAAGGCCGTGGCGAACGGGATCGACTACGCGACCGGCTGGATCCCGAAGTACCTGCGGGCGAAGGGCGAGTTCGAGGGGCTCGGGATGTGGCCGAACGGCTCCCGGGCAGACGTGGGCCAGTGGTTCCAGACGTTCTACTCGTCGGCCGGTGCAAACAACCAGGTGGGCAAGGCCTACCCGGAGCTCGACAAGATGATCGCGGCGCAGCAGCAGATGACCGACTTCAAGCAGCGGGTGGCCGCGGTCCACGACCTCCAGCGCTGGATGGTCGAGAACGCGATCGCGATCCCGATGATCGCGACGAACGGGGTCGAGAGCGTCGATCTGAGCTGGGAAGGGCTCCGCGGTCGCGACTACCGGACGTGGGTCGGTGGCGGTGTGGCCGCCGCCGAGGTCGTGCCCTTCTACTGGCTCGACGCCTCGCTCCGCCGCGCGTAGAGCGAGAGCCGGCTGCCCAGCGGGCAGCGCGAGTCACCACACTGCAGGCTCGCGATCGCTGCGACCTGGGCGGACCTCCGGCAGCTCCCGGCGGAGGCGTTCGACCGAGGCTTCGACCCCGCCTCCGACTGGCGCGGGGCGGGGTCGTTCCTCCTCACCACGCACCGCCCGCCGGTCGGCCTGACGTACACGCGAAGCCCCGACTACTACGAACGCGCCGCGGCCCTACGTGGACAGGATCGAGCAGTCGATCATCCCCGAGTCGGCGCAGCTCCAGGCCCAGTTCGGCGCGAGGAAGAGAAGATCTTCGCGCAGCAGCGGATCACGAACTTCAACGAACGCGTCGCGGCCGTCCACGAGATGCCAGCGCTTCATGGTCGATCAGGCGATCGCCGTTCCGATGATCGCGGCGAATGGGATCGACTCCGTCGACCTCTCCTGGGCGGGCCTGCACGGAAGAGAGATCCGGACCGGGGTGGGCGGGCTCGCGGGGGCGGAGGGCGTGCCGCACTACTGGCTCGACGAGACGCTGCGCGCCTGAGGCGACGCGCCGCCCCGCGTGGGGACGCGACGTGCCCGCCTCCACGCGCTTGCCAGCCCGCACCGCAGGGACGGTATGCTGCGCGACGTGCCGACGGCGGGTTGGGTCGGAGGTAGGCCGTGGCCGGGCCGCTCGAAGGCGTACGCGTGCTCGAGCTAGCCCAGGGGACCGCGGGCCCGTACGCGGGCCGGCTCTTCGCGGGCCTCGGCGCCGACGTGGTGAAGGTCGAACCCCCCGGCACCGGGGACGTCTCCCGCGCGCGCGGGCCGTTCGCGGGCGGACGTGAGCACCGCGAGACGAGCATCCCGCACCTCTACCTCAACGCGGCCAAGCGTAGCGCGACGCTCGACCTGACGGCTGCCGAGGCGCCGTCGCTCGTGCGCGAGCTCGCCGGGAGCGCTCACGTCGTGCTTGAGGATCTCCCGGCTGCGGACCGCGGCCGTCTCGCGCTCTCGTACGAGTCGCTCGCCGGCGCGCGCCCGTCGATCGTGGTCGCCTCCGTCACGCATTTCGGGCTCAGCGGACGGCTCGCCGGCCACCGCGGAGCGGAGGTCGTCGACCAGGCCCTGAGCGGGCACATGGCGATCACCGGGGAGGCGGAGCGCGGCCCGCTGCAGATCGGCGGCGACCTCGCGCAGTATGTCGCGGGACAGACTGCCTTCACCGGCGCCCTCTTCGCGCTCTACCACGCGCTCGGCACCGGCGAGGGCCAGCAGGTCGACTGCTCGGTGGTGGAGTCGTTCGCCGACATCCTCGACGGCGAGGCGATCCTCGCGCTCAACGGGATGCCGCGGCCCCGCCTGGGCAACCACACGGCGGACGGCTTCCTGCGCGGGCGGGGCGGCCTGTACGAGTGCGCCGACGGATGGGTCGCGCTCGGACAGACGCCCGGCGGCTGGGAGGCGTTCGCGGAGGCCGTGGGCGACGAGCGGCTGCTCGACCCCGCGCTCGCCACGCCGGGGGGCCGGGCCGCGCGGAAGGCCGAGGTCGAGTCCATCGTGGAGCAGTGGGTGGCGCGGCACACCAAGCTCGAGATCTACCTCGGCTCGCAGACACGGCGGAACGTCTGCGGGTTCGTCGCCACGCCCGCCGATCTCCTGGCCTCCGAGCACCTGCGCGCGCGCGAGTACTTCGTGAGCGTGGAGCACCCCGTCGCCGGCCGTGCCGAGTCCCCCGGCGCGCCGTTCCGCTTCGCGGGAGCGCCGTGGGTGGCGGGGCGCGCCCCGTTGCTCGGGGAGCACAACCGCGCCGTCTACGTCGAGCTGCTCGGGATGGCACCCGCGGAGCTCGAGCGGCTGCAGTCGGCGGGGGTGATGTGATGGCGCCTCCCTGGGGTACGGCCGACCGGTCGCTCCTCGCTGGGATCCGCGTGCTCGACCTCAGCCAGATCCGCGCCGGCCCGAAGACCGCGCGCTGGCTGGCCGACGCGGGCGCCGAGGTGATCAAGATCGAGTCGCTCAAGCGACCCGACCGCGGCGGCATGTGGATACGGCTGGACCTCTCGAAGCCGGTGCCCGAGGAGGCGCAGCGCGAGTGGAACCGCACGGCGGGGCTCGGGTTCGACCAGCTGCACCGCAACAAGCTCGGGCTCTCGCTGGACCTCACGACGGAACGCGGCAAGGAGCTGCTCGAGCGGCTCGTCCGGATCAGCGACGTGCTCGTCGAGAACTTCAGCGCGGGCGTCATGGAGCGGCTCGGGTTTGGCTACAACCGGCTGCGCGCGCTGCGACCCGAGATCATCGTGCTCTCGATGCCGGCCTTCGGGACGACGGGTCCATACCGCGACCACGTGGGCTTCGGCTGGGGCCTCGAGCATCAGTCCGGGATCACGGCGCTGACGGGGTACCTCGGCGACGCCCCGATGCGCACCGGCACGATCACGCCGGACCCGCTCAACGGCGTGCACGGTGCGGCGGCGGTGGCGGCCGCGCTCGTCCAGCGCAGGCTCACGGGCCGCGGCCAGTTCATCGAGCTCGCCCACTGGGAGTCGACGGTGGCACTCATCGGTGAGGCCGTGCTCGAGCAGTCGTTCAACGGGACGTTCGCCGGCCGGCTCGGCAACCGCCATCGCGTGCACGCGCCGCAAGGCTGCTACCGGTGCGCGGGCGGGGACGAATGGGTGGCGCTCACCGTGACGAGCGGCGACGAGTGGGCGGGGCTGTGCCGCGCACTCGGGCGGCTTGAGCTCGCGTCGGACGCGCGCTTCGCCACCGCCGCAGAGCGCCGCGCGCACCACGACGAGCTCGACGCGATCATCGGCGCCTGGATGGCAGGCCGGGGCAAGCACGAGGCGATGGAGGCCCTGCAGCAGCACGGCGTCCCCGCGGGCGCGGTGCTGGACAACGCCGAGGCGCTCACGCAGGAGCACTTCCGCGCGCGCGGCTTCTTCCAGACGCTTCCCCACCCCGACGGCGTTGAGTTCCCGTACATGAACGGTCCGTGGCGTTTCTCGCGCACGCCGGTCGGTGTGCGTGAGCCCGCACCGCTGCTGGGCGAGGACAACGAGTACGTGCTCGGCGAGCTCCTCGGCCTCTCCGCCGGCGAGATCGCAGAGCTCGAGTCGAGCGGCGTGACGGCGCGGCTCTCGACCCCGCGGTAGCGGGCTCCCCACCCTCGCGACGCGCGACGTCGCTTCCCGCGCGTGCCCGGGGGATGCGGAACTCGGCGAGTCTTACAATCCGCGCGCCGCGAGGGCCAGCACGCGTCGCGCCGGCGCGCGGGGCCGGGACGGTGGAGGGTGCGCCCATGGCCGAGCCGTCGCGTCCGGACTTCGGGGTCGTCCTCGCGCGCGACGTCGAGATGCGCGCGCGCGACGGGATCGCGCTCGCCACCGACGTCTGGCGTCCCGCGCTCAACGGCGAGCCCGCACCGGGCCCCTTCCCCGCGGTGATGATCCGCACCCCCTACGGCCGCACGGGCGAGCGCTACCAGCGGGAGGGCGAGTTCTGGTCCTCGCACGGCTACCTCTTCGTCGTGCAGGACACGCGCGGGCGCTTCGACTCCGAGGGCGACTTCGTCCTGCTCGCGAACGAAGGACCCGACGGCTACGACGCGGTCGAGTGGGTCGCCGCGCTGCCGTACTGCGACGGCAACGTCGGCACGTACGGCACCTCCTACTCCGGCTGGGTGCAGAACGCGCTCGCGGTGCAGCGCCCGCCGCACCTGCGCGCGATGTGGGTGAACCAGGGCGGCTCGAACGGCAACGTCACCTCGCTGCGCCACAACGGCGCGCTCGAGCTGCGCTGGCTGACCTGGGCGGTGAGCCACGGCGCCACCTCCCCCGAGGCGCGCCGCGACCCGTCGCTGGCGCGCGAGCTCCAGCAGCACACCGTCGACATGGTCGAGTGGCTGCGGCGGCTGCCGTGGGGCCCGGGCAACTCGCCGCTCGCGCGGCTCCCCGGCTACGAGCGGTGGGCGTGCGACCTCTACGAGCACGGCGACGCCGACGCCTACTGGCAGTCGTCGGGGCTCAACTTCGAGCCGTACGCCGACGTCACCGCGGACGTGCCGACGATGTACTCGGGCGGCTGGTACGACTCCTACACGCGGGCGACCACCGGCATGTACGCGCTGCTCGCGGGACGCAAGCCCCACCAGCGGCTGCTGATGGGGCCGTGGACGCACGGCGACGCGCCGCTCGAGCGCTCCTACGCGGGCGACGTCGACCTCGGCCCGCGCGCGCCGATCCAGGGGAACCTCGCGGCGAGCCGGCAGCACCTGCTGCTGCGCTGGTTCGACAGCTGGCTGCGCGGCGTGCGCGACGGCGTCGACGCGGAGGCGCCGGTGCGCATCTTCGTGATGGGCGGCGGGGGCGGCGCGAAGACCCGCGAGGGACGGCTGCTGCACGGGGGCGCTTGGCGCGACGAGCGCGAGTGGCCGCTCGCGCGGGCCGTGGCCACGCCGTTCTACCTGCGCGGCGGTGGCGCGCTCGGGCGTGAGGCCGGCCGCGCGGAGGGTGAGTCGACGTTCGTCTACGACCCGACGAAGCCCCTCCCGACGGTCTCCGCGAACACCTCCTCGCTGAACGAGATCGTGCCGACGCCTGAGCGTGTGATGCTCCCGTCGCCGATCACGCTGATGCGCGTGATCGTGATCCAGGGCGGCGCCGACCAGCGAACGCGCCCCGACCTCACGGGGCACGAGCCGCCGTACGGTCCGCTCGCGTCGCGCCCGGACGTGCTCACGTTCACGACGCAGCCGCTCGCCGAGGACGTCGAGGTGACGGGTCCGGTCGAGGCGACGCTCTACCTCTCCTCGGACGCCCCGGACACCGACCTCTTCGTGATGCTGCTCGACCTCTACCCGCCGACCGCCGACTGGCCCGACGGGTACCGCCTGAACATCGCCGACGGGCTGATGCGCGTGCGCTACCGCGACGGGATGGACCGCCCCGCGTTGATGGAGCCGGGGAAGGTCTACGAGGTGCGCGTGCCGCTCTACCCGACGAGCAACCGCTTCGTCGCGGGGCACCGCATCCAGGTGCTCGTGAGCTCGTCGTCGTTCCCACGGTTCGACCCGAACCCGAACACCGGGGAGCCGATCGGCCGCCACACCGGGGCGCGACCGGCGCGCAACACGATCCACCACGACGCGGAGCACCAGTCGCGGATCGTGCTCCCGGTGGTGCCGCGGCAGTAACGGGGCGGCGGCCCACGCCCGCAGCCCCGTTCCGTGCGCTAGTTGCCCGCCGCCACGCCGGCCGACGGCGCGGCCTCGCGCTCGACGCGCAGGTCGGGCAGCCACCGCAGCCACGCCGGCAGGTACCAGTTCCAGTCGCCCAGCAGCCGCATCGTGGCCGGCACGAGCACTGTGCGCACCACGGTCGCGTCGAGGAAGATCGCGACCGACAGGCCCACGCCGATCTGCTGGAACATCACGAGCTCGCCCAGCGCGAACCCGCTGAACACCGCGACCATGATCGCGGCCGCGCCGGTGATGATGTTCGCCGTCGAGCGCAGCCCGAACGCCACCGACTCCGTGTTCCGCCGCGTCTCGTCGAAGCGCTCACGGATCCGGCTCAGCAGGAAGACGTGGTAGTCCATCGAGAGCCCGAACAGGATCGTGAACAGGAAGAGCGGGAGCCACGCCTCGATCCGCTCGACCGCCTGGAAGCCGAGCGGGCTCGCGAGCCAGCCGTGCTGGAAGATCGCGACCACGACCCCGTACGCCGCGCCCACCGAGAGCAGGTTCATGACGATCGCCTTCAGCGGCACGACGATCGAGCGGAAGACGAGCAGCAGCAGCACGAAGCTCATCCCGAGCACGAAGGCGAAGACGACCGGCGTGAAGCCGTCGACGAGGTCGAAAAAGTCCGAGTTGAGCGCGGTCTGACCGCCGACGAAGACCTCGGCCGCGCCGTTGAAGGCGCCCGGGATGTGCTCCGAGCGCAGTCGCCTCACCGCGCCGATCGCCTCGTCGCTCGCCATGTCGCCCGGCACGCTCACGCTCAGGAAGAGCAGCCGCCCGTCGGGGCTCGCCGCGGGCTCGGCGATCGGCTGGATCTCGGGGTCGCCCTCGAGGCGCGCGAGCAGCGCCGCCACGCCCTGCTGGACCTGGGGCGCGCGCACGTCCGGCGCGCGCACGACGATCTCGGTCGGCGAGAGGCGCCCGGCCGAGAACTCGCGGTCGAGGATCTCGAACGCCTGCCGCACTGCGAACGACTCCGGGATCGAGCTGGCGCCGGAGGCGCCGAGGCTGATCGTCGTGTACGGGATCGCCAGCGCGACGAGCAGCGTGGCGGCGAGCGCCATGCTCACGACCGGGCGCGCCATCACGCGACGGGCGACCGTCGCCCAGAATCCCGTCTCGTCGTGGTGCGGGCGCCGCGCGCCGATGAACGGCACCGAGAGCAGGTTCACGCGGTCGCCGAGCAGGCTGAGCGCGGCGGGGAGCAGCGTCAGCGAGATCGCGACCGCGAGCACCACGACGATGCTCGCGCCGAGGCCGAAGCTGCGGAAGATGCTCGTCGGCACGATCAGCATGCCGAAGAGCGCGATCACCACGGTGGCGCCCGAGAAGACGACCGCGCGCGTCGCCGTGTCGCCGGCGATGCCGAGGGCGTCGGAGATATCGCGGCCCGAGCGCCGCTCCTCGCGGAATCGCTCGACGATCAGCAGCGCGTAGTCGATCCCGACCGCCAGGCCGATCATCAGCACGATGTTCATCACGAAGGTCGACAGCGGCCAGAGGTTCGAGAGCAGCGTGACGAGCCCGAAGGCGATCCCGATCGCGAGGAACGCGATCCCCATCGGGACGAACGCCGCGACGACCGCGCCGAACACCAGCACGAGGATCAGCAGCGCGATCGGGAGCACGCGCTGTTCGGCGCGCAGGTCCCGCTCCGCGGCCTTCGCGAACGCCTGGTTCAGGCTCGCGAACCCACCGGTGACCGCGGTGAAGCCCGGCCGTCGATGCTCGTCGAGCAGGCGGTGGATCAGCTCCACCTTCTCCGGCGAGTCGTCGAGGTGCCCGCGCAGGAGCGCCGGTACGAGCGTCGTACGGCGGTCGGCGGAGACGAGGATCGGCGCCTTCGACTCGTAGAAGCTCGTCACGCTCGCCGCCTCGATCGCTTCGGGGTGCGCGCGCAGCGCGTCGACCACGCCCGCGACCTGCGCCTGGAACGCAGGGTCGTCGACCGTGAGCGTCTCGTGGCGGATCACGATGGTCTCGAAGAGCGGCTCGGCGCCGCGCACGCTCTCGATCAGCCGCTTCGCCTGCTGGGATTCCGGGTTGCTCGTGAACTCGATGTCGGTCGTGAAGACGCCGCCGGCCGCGGCGGCCCCGCCCGTGACGGCGACCGCGGCGACGAGCCACGCCGCGATCACCCACCAGCGGTGCCGCGCGCTCCACTGCGCCAGCCGGCCCGTGACCCCCGGTCGACTCATGCCCGCCCCCTGTCGATGGTGCTGCCCTCGAAGAGCCGCTTCATCACGCCCCAGACGGCGTCGACGTCCACGTCCTCGCCGAGCTGCAGCATCAGCGTTTGCATCCCGCCGGTCGCCGCGAGCAGCACGGTCGCGAGCGAGGTGGCGTCGATCTCCGGGTCGATCTCTCCGCGCTCTTCGCGTGCGCGATCAGGCGGACGAGGAGCATCCGCGTCGAGCGCATCGCCTGCGCGAGCGGGGCGGCGACGGCGGGGACGCGCGTGGCCACGAGGGTCGATTCGAGGTTGAGGACGGCCTCGTCGCGCGCGCTCTCCGCGGGGAGCGCCAGCCAGATCCGCTGGCCCGCCGCGATCAGCACCTCGGTGGGGGAGGTGGTGCCCGCGGCGGTGACCTGGAAGAGGCCGGCGTGGCGGCCCTCGCATCCCTCGATCGCGGTGCGGATGAGGTCTTCCTTGCCCTCGAAGTAACGGTAGATGTTGCCGGCGGAGCTCCCGGCCTCGTCGGCGATCTCCTGCATCGTGGCGGCGTCGAACCCGCGGCGCACGAAGACGCGCTCCGCGGCCTCGACGATCGCGGAGCGGCGCCCCTCCAGGAACCCGTCTCGCCCGTCCGGCACTCGCACCTCCCCCGTGGGGAACCGTCCACCCGCGGGATCGTGGTCGCAGTGAGAATGAGTGTTCATGTTCAGTGCCGCCCACGTGAAGTCCCGGCGCGGTCCATCGTGGTGCAGTCGAAACGGGGCGCTGTTGGAGGGGCCGCCGGCTCAGCCCTGAACGCGGGCCGGATCGAACGGCGCTACGTCCGGCCCCCGTGGCGCCGTCGACGAGCAGATCGGCGACGATGGGCCGGTGGCAGCGGACAGCAGCGGCCCCATGCGTACTGAGCCGGTGGCCACGAAGGCTCCGGGGAGCCCCGGGGCCGGCCCGATCAGCGGCAGCCCGTCCGCGGGGAGCGGGCGCAGGCACGCGGCGTGCCGCTCGACAGTGGCGCGGGCCAGGGCCCTCGGAGATCTTCGCGAGCGTGTCGCCGATCGCGCGACGCGCCTCGTCCGGGCGTGGCGTCGAACCCCACCTGCTCCTCGGTCGCCCCGACGAGCACCCCGTCCGTCCCCGTGACGCGCGACATGATCGCCGCTCGTGCGGGTCACGCTCCCGGGCTCGAGCGCTCCATCCGGCCTGAGCGCTGTACAGCTGCTCGAACGTTGGCGAGAAGAGGATCCCCGCGGCCTCCCCGCTCGCGGCCGTGGTCGGCTCCTCGGCCTCGACCACCGTCGCGGCCACGCGCGCAGCGCGAGCCGATCGGTGATCGAGGCGCCGATCACGCCGGCTCCGCAAGTCACCACCGGCCGCGCCCCCTCCCCCATCAGCCGGCGATCTCGGCCGCCTCGGCGTCCTCCATCGCGTCGGGATCGAGGTACGGCAGCAGCGCCTCGAGCAGGTCGGTCTCCGAGTTGAGCGTCCGCCCGAGCCCGGAGAGCAGCCCCATCACGCGCGCGATCAGGATCACGTCGCCCGGCACGTCGACGAGCGGGTTCGACCGCAGCGTCCGCCCGATGCGCGCGTTGATCTCCGCGACGAGCTCCTGGTCTGCGTACGCCTTGCCCGACCGGAGCACGTCCCCGAGGAACGCCTCGCCGAGCGCAGCGTACGTCTCGTCGTCGCGGTTGCGCGTACGGAAGCCCATCCCCTCCATCGTCACGCCGATCGCCTCGGGCTGCCGGGCGATGATCGCGCTCGTCAGCACGATCAGCTGCTCGCGGAACTCGTCCGTGAGCTCCTTCGTCAACCCGAAGTCGACGAAGCCGATGCGCGGCGGGTCGCCCGGCACCACGAACAGGTTCCCGGGATGCGGGTCGGCGTGGAACATCCCCTTGCGCAGGATCATCGTGTTGTAGAGGTCGGTGAGTGTGTCGGCGACGCGCTGCGTCGAGATGCCGGCCGCCTCGAGCGCGCGCACGTCGCTGATTTTGATGCCGTCGATGTAGTCCATCGTGAGCACGTGCCGCGTCGAGAGGTCCCAGTAGATCCCGGGCACCACGACGTCGTCGCGCCCGGCGAGCAACGCGGCGACCCGCTCCGCCGCGCGACCCTCGTGGACGAAGTCGACCTCGGACGGCGCGTTGCGCTCCATCTCCTCGGCCACGGGGCGGAAGTCGATGATCGTCTCGAAGCGCGCCCAGATCTCGGTGAGCAGCCGGATCGCCTGCAGGTCCCAGCGCACGATGCGCTCGATGCCCGGGTACTGGACCTTCACGGCGACCTCGACGCCGTCGTGCGTGCGCGCGCGGTATACCTGCGCGAGCGAGGCGGCCGCGATCGGCTCGTGGTCGAAGCGCGCGTAGAGCTCCTCGACGCGCCCTCCGAGCTCGCGCTCGATCACCGCGCGCATCTCGTCCCACGGCCGGGGCGGCACCTGGTCGTGCAGGAGTGAGAGCGTGACGACGTACTCCTCCATGAGCACGTCCGCTCGGCTGCCGAGGAACTGGCAGGTCTTGATGATCAGCCCCTGCTGCCTGATGGCGCGGTGCACGATCGCGCGCGCGGCGCGCTCGTGGAAGCGGCGCGACGCCTCGCGCATGCGCTCATCGCCGAACAGGCGCCGCTGGATGCGCAGCCAGCGCCACCGAAGCCAGAGGCCCACCACGGTGGCGGCGAGCGGCAGCGTGCGACGCCACCGCCCGTACGGCGGGCGGGCGGGCATGGCAAGCAGCGCGGGACGCGAGGTCGATGCGGCGACGGAAGGCTCGGTCATCCCGTTCACCATACCGGCGGGGCCATCCGCGGGCCACGGACCGCGCCCGCTGCCGTCCGCCCGCGTGCGCCCGCTGGATGCCGCCCGTAGGCTGAGACGGCCCGCACGGCGCGCCGCGGCGGGCCGCCCACCGTCGATCCGCAGCCGGGGTGTGCTCCGATCGCGTTCTTCAACCCGAGCCGACCCTCGTACGTGCGAGACCCCTACCCGGCCCTCGCGCGACTGCGTGCCGAGGACCCCGTCTTCTTCAGCCGCGAGCGCGACGGATGGATCCTCACCCGCTACGACGACTGCCTCGAGGTGCTGCGCGACCATGACCGCTTCGCCTCCGACACCGCGACGGCGCGTGGCCGGCTCGGTGAGCATATGCGCGGGCTCCGGGGCGGCTCGCCGCTCGGCGACCGTCCGCTCTTCGGGCAGAGCGACCCGCCCGACCACCCCCGGCTGCGCGCCGTCATCGACCGCGCGTTCACCCCGCGCATCGTCGACGCCCATCGCGCCGAGATCGAGCGGCACATCGAGGCGCTCGTCGGCGCCGTCGAGCCGGGCCGCCCGTTCGACCTCATGCGCGGGCTCGCGGAGCCGCTCCCCGTGCTCGTGATCGGCGACCTGCTGGGGCTCGACGACGCCAACCGCCACGAGGTGCGCGCGCACGCGCAGGCGGTGATGCGCGGCGTCGCGGAGGCGGGCCTCACGGCGACCGCGCGGCGCGCCGCCGAGGACTCTCGCGAGTGGCTGCGCGCGTACCTGGCGCGCTACGCGGATGAGCACGGCGACGACGGCGAGCGGCCGCTGATCCGCATGCTCTTCGACGCGGAGGTCGAGGGCGGGCGGCTCTCGGTCGACGAGGTGCTCGCGTTCGCGGTCTTCCTCTACACCGCGGGCAGCGGACCGACGGCCGGCCTCATCGCGAACGGGCTCGCGGCGCTGCTGCGCCACCCCGAGCAGCTCGCGCGCCTGCGCGAGGAGCCGTCGCGCATCGCCGCGGCGACCGATGAGCTGCTGCGCTACGACAGCCCCCCTCAGGCGCTCATCCGCGTCGCGACCGCGGAGACGCGCATCGGGCGCCGTCGGATCGCCACCGGCGGCGCGCTCTTCCTGATGGTGGGGGCGGCGAACCGCGACCCGGAGGCGTTCCCCGATCCGGACGCGCTCGACGTCGCGCGCGAGCGCGCGAGCCGCCATCTCTCGTTTGGGCGGAGCTCGCACTTCTGCCTCGGCGCGCCGCTCGCGCAGCTCGAGACCGAGTTGCTCTATCGCGTGCTCTTCGAGCGCTTCGCCTCGCTCGAGATCGCCGAGGGCGGCTTCGCCTGGGGCGGGACGATGCTGCTGCGCGTGCCGCGCGAGATGATCGTCGTCGCGCGCTGACCGCGGCGATCGGGGGGCGAGCGACGCATGGCGTTCTTCAACCCCTTCCGGCCCTCGTATGTTCGCGACCCGTATCCCGCGCTGCACCGGCTCCGGGCGGAGGAGCCGGTGCACCGCGCCGAGCGCATCGACGCGTGGATCGTTACGTCGTACGAGGCGTGCGTGGAGGTGCTGCGCGATCAGGAGCGCTTCTCCTCCGACCTCGGACGCGCGCGCGGGCGGCTCGGCGAGCAGGTGGCACAGCAGCATCGGGAGGCCGTGCTCGGCGGGGGCGGGCGGATGGTCGCGAGCGACCCGCCCGAGCACACGCGGCTGCGCGGCATCGTCACGCGCGCGTTCACCCCGCGCTACGTCGAGGGGATGCGCCCGTTCGTCGAGGAGGAGGTGGGCCGGCTGCTTGCGGCGGCGACGCCGGGCACGCCGTTCGAGCTGATGAGCCGCCTCGCGGAGCCGCTACCGAGCGCGGTGATCGCCGCGCACCTCGGCACGCCGGCGGAGGACCGCGAGCGCGTCGTCGGCTGGGCGATCGCGCTCATGCGCACCGCGCTGATCGTGGGGCTGCCCGCCGCCGAGCGGCGCGCTGCGGAGGAGGCGCGCGCGGCGCTCCTCGACTACATCGCGCGGTTCACCGCAGAGGGCGCGGGCGGCGGCGAGAGCCTGCTCGCCCGCCTCGCGCGCGAGCAGGACGAGGGGCGCCGCCTCACCGCCGACGAGCTGCTCGAGCTGACGATCGACCTCGCGCTCGCCGGGAACGACACCACCGCGAACATGATCGGCAACGGCGTGCTCGCGCTCGGCGCCCACCCGGACCAGCTCGCGCTGCTGCGCGCGCGCCCGGAGCTGCTCGGCAGCGCGATCGAGGAGGTGCTGCGCTACGACCCGCCGACGCAGGTCGTCGTGCGCGTGGCGACGCGAAACCTGCGGCTCGGGCGCGCCGCGCTCGCGGAGGGCGACACGCTGCTGCTCATGCTGGGTGCCGCGAACCGCGACCCCGCGCAGTTCGAGGATCCCGACCGCTTCGACGTCGCCCGCGAGGGGGCGCACCGTCACCTCGCGTTCGGGCTGGGCGTGCACTTCTGCCTCGGCGCGCCGCTCGCGCGCGTGGAGGGGGAGGCGGCCTTCGCCGCGCTCATCGCACGCTTCCCGGATCTACGACTGGCGCCGGGCGCGACGCTCCCTCGCGCCAACGACTGGATGATGCGCAGCGTGCGCGAGATCCCGCTCGATACGGGCGCGCCGCCCGCGTAGCCGCCCATCGGGCGAGGACGTGCGACCGCGCACGGTACGATCGTGGGCGAGATGGTCATCTACAACCCGTTCGTTCCCTCCTATCGCGAGAGCCCGTACCGCCAGCTCGCGCGCCTGCGCGAACGGGATCCGGTGCATCGCAGCGGCGCGCTGCAGGCGTGGGTCTGCACGCGCTACGAGGACTGCTACCGCATCCTGCGCGACGCGGAGGCGTTCTCCTCGGACGCGCGCACGGCGCGCGGCCAGCTCGCCGACGCCCTGCAGGAGCAGCGCCGCACCTCGCCGCTCGGCGAGGTGCGCATGGTGCTCACCTCGGACCCGCCCGATCACACGCGGCTGCGCGGGATCGTGAACCGCGCGTTCACCACGCGACGCGTCGCGGAGCTGCGGCCGCGCATCGAGGAGATCGCGACGGCGCTGCTCCGGGAGGTGCCGGCGGGCGCTGAGTGGGAGCTGATGGCCGGCCTGGCGCAGCCGCTCCCGGTGATCGTGATCGCCGAGCTGCTCGGCGTGCCGCCGGATGATCGCGACCGCTTCAAGCGCTGGTCGAACGCGCTCGCCGCGACGACGAGCCTCGTGCAGTCGCGGGCGACGCAGGAGGAGGCGCGGCGCGCGACCGTCGAGCTCGTTGACTACTTCAACGCGATCGTGGCGGAGCGGCGCGCCGAGCCGCGGGACGACCTGCTCTCGGCGCTCGTGCAGGCGGAGGAGGAGGGGCGGCGGCTGAGCCACGTGGAGGTGCTCGCGTTCGCGATCCTGCTGCTCGTCGCCGGCAACGAGACGACGACGAACCTGATCGGCAACGGCACGCTCGCGCTGCTCGCGCATCCCGAGCAGGTGCAGGGGCTGCGGGAACGGCCCGCGCTGCGCCCGGCCGCGATCGAGGAGATGCTCCGTTACGACAGCCCGGTGCAGGGCGTGGTGCGCTTCGCGCGGCACGCCGTCGAGGTCGGCGGCGTGGCGATGGCCGCGGGCGACATCGTGCTCGCGATGATCGGGGGAGCGAACCGCGACCCCGGGCAGTTCGCGGACCCGGAGCGCTTCGACGTCGAGCGCGCGGAGAACCGCCACCTCTCGTTCGGGATGGGCCCGCACTTCTGCCTCGGCGCGCCGCTGGCACGGCTGGAGGCGGACGTCGCGTTCGGGGCGCTGCTCGAGCGCTTCCCCGCCCTGCGCCTGGGCGAGGGCGGCGCCGAGCGCGGCGGCACGTTCCTGCTGCGCGGCCCCGCGCGCGTCTCGCTCGCGGTCGACGCGTAGGCCGAGGAGGGCCCATGGCGAGCGGCGCGCGTGAGGCG
>VGNK01000015.1 GCA_016866055.1 Chloroflexota bacterium
CCGCGCCCCCCGCCAGGTCGTGCTCCGCCCGGCGCCGGCCCGCCCGGGCGAGGGCCGTCGTTCCGGTTGCCGTTGCCGGGCGGCCGCCGCGCCGTGCTCCCGCGAGCCGACGGCTGGAAGCGCGCGGGCTCGAAGTCGATCAGGCTGCCACGGTCGTAGTCGTAGGCGGCGAGATGCTGCACGGCGACCGTCAGGCGATCTCCCCGGCTGCGCACGTCGACCTTCGCCATGAGCACGTTGCCCTCGACGAGCATCCCGCGATGCTGCTCGTACGAGTCCGGCCAGATCGTCAGCTCGGTCTGCCCGGAGAGGTCCTCGACCGTCAGCGCGGCGAAGGGCTTCCCCTGCCGCGTGCTGAGCGCGCGCACCCCGACGACCGTGCCGGCGACGACCGCCTCCTGCCCCACGAGCTCCTCGTTCAGGTCGGACGCCTGCGCGGTCACCCACTGCGCGAGGTCCGCGGCCGCGCGCTTGAACGGGTGATCGGAGACGTAGGTGCCGAGCAGCTCCTTCTCCCAGGCGAGCAGCTGGCCCGCCGGAATCTCCATCGGCGTCAGCTCGAGCGCCGGCAACGGCGTGTCGACCTCCGTGCCGAAGAGATCGAACATGCTCGCCTGTCCGGTCTCGCGGAGCCGCTGCTCCTGCTGGGCGAGCGAGAGGATGCGGTCCACGCCTCCGATGACCGCGCCGCGGTCGCCGAGGGAGTCGAGCGCGCCCGCGCGCGCGAGGGACTCGAGCACGCGCTTGTTCACGTCGCGCGGGTTGAGGCGCCGCGCGAAGTCCTCGATCGAAGCGAACGGCCCCTCGGCCTCGCGCTGCTCGATTAGCGATGCGATGCCACCTGCACCGACGTTTTTCACCTGCGCGAGCCCGAAGCGGATCGCCTCGCCCCCGGCCGGGTCGCGCTCGATGCCGAAGTTCGCCTGTGAGCGGTTCACGTCCGGCGGCAGCACCGGCACCTTGAGGCGAGCGCACTCCGCGATCGCGGCCGCGATGCGGTCCTGCGAGCCGCCGGCTGCCATCAGCACGGCGGCCATGTACTCGGCCGGGTAATGCGCCTTCAGGAAGGCGGTCTGGTACGCGATCGTGGCGTACGAGAACGCGTGCGCCTTGTTGAACGCGTATCCGGCGAACGGCTCGATCAGGTCGAAGATCTGCTCGGCGAGCTTCGTCGCATACCCGTTCGCGACGGCGCCCTGCACGAAGCGGTCGCGCTCCTGCAGCATGACCGAGGCGATCTTCTTGCCCATCGCCTTGCGCATCACGTCGGCCTGGCCGAGCGAATACCCCGCGAAGCGACGGGCGATCTGCAGCACCTGGTCCTGGTAGGTGATCACCCCGTACGTCTCGTCGAGGATGTCCGCGAGATCCTCGTGCGGGTAGTGGGGCTCGACCCGCCCGTGCCGCGCGTCGATGAACTGCGGGATGTGCTCCATCGGGCCCGGGCGGAAGAGCGCGACCATCGCGGCGAGCTCGCGGATGTCGCGAGGCCGCAGCTCCATCACGTAGCGCCGCATGCCCGAGCTCTCGAGCTGGAAGACGCCGAACGTCTCGCCCGCCGCGAGCAGCTCCGCCGTGGCCGGGTCGCCGTCCGGCAGCGCGTTCAGGTCCACGCGCTCGCCCCGCTCGCGCTGGATGAGCTCCACGGCGCGCCCGAGGATCGTCAGGTTCGTGAGCCCGAGCAAGTCGAGCTTGAGCAGCCCGATCTTCTCGATGTCGCCCATCGGGTACTGCGTGGTGGGGAGCGCGTCCTCCTCCACCTTCTGGGAGGTCGCGCGCTGCAGCGGGACGATCTCCGTCAGCGGGTCGCGCGAGATCACGATTCCCGCGGCGTGCGTGCTCGCGTGCCGCGCCACGCCCTCGAGGCTGCGCGCGGTGTCCACGAGATCGCGGATCCGCTCCTCCGATTCGTACGCGGTCTGGAGCTCGCTCGACCCTTCGAGCGCCTGTTCGATCGTGATGTGCAGTGCGTCGGGCACCATCCGCGCGACGCGGTCGGCGTCGGCGTAGGAGAAGCCGAGCGCGCGGGCGGAGTCGCGGATCGCGGCCTTCGCGCCGAGCGTCCCGAACGTGCAGATCTGCGCCACGCGATCGCGCCCGTACCGCTCGGCCGCGTAGCGCATCACCTCCTCGCGCCGGTCGTCGGCGAAGTCGAAGTCGACGTCTGGCATCGAGATGCGCTCGGGGTTGAGGAACCGCTCGAACACGAGGCCGTACTGCAGCGGCTCGATGTCGGTTACGCCGAGACAGTACAGGATGATCGAGGCGGCAGCAGAGCCGCGCACGCCCATGAGGATGCCGCGGCTGCGCGCGAACTGCGCGATGTCGCGCACGATCAGCATGTACTCGTCGAAGCCCGTCTGCGAGACCACGCTGAGCTCGTACCGCAGGCGCTCCCGATGCGCATCGGTCGGCCGCCCGTAGCGGCGCTCCAGTCCCTCCTCCGCGAGCCGGCGGAGGTACTCGGCCGCGCTCAGCCCGTCCGGCACGCCGGGGTCGGGGAGCAGCGTGCGCCCGAACTCCAGCTTGATGTCGACGGAGTCCGCGATGCGAACGGTGTTGTCTGAGGCAGCCGGGAGCTCGGGGAAGAGCTGCCGCATCTCGGCTTCCGACTTGAGGTAGAAGGAGTCGCCGTCGAGTTTGAAGCGGTTCTCGTCGTAGATCGTGCTGTTCGTGCCGATGCAGAGCAGTGTGTCGTGCGCACGGCGCTGCTCCGGCACCGTGTAGTGAGAGTCGTTCGTGAGCACGAGCGGCAGGTCAAGATCCCGCGCGATCGCGACGAGCTTCGGCGTGACCGCGCTGAACTCCGTTTGCTCGTGCTCCTGGATCTCGACGTAGTAGCGGCCGGGAAAGGCGTCTGCGTGCCAGCCGGCGATTGCGCGCGCGTCTGCGTCCCGGCCCTCACGGAGCGCGAGCATCAACTCTCCCGAGGGGCACCCGGAGAGCGCGATCAGCCCGTCCGCGTGGGCCGCGAGCAGCTCCCGGTCGACGCGCGGGCGGTAGTAGAAGCCCTCGAGGTGCGAGGCGCTCGAGAGCTTGAGGAGGTTGCGATAACCCGTCGCGTTCTGGGCGAGCAGCACGAGGTGGTAGGGCCAGCGCGACTTCGCGTTCCGGTCGAACCGGGTCCCGGGCGCCACGTACGCCTCGAGCCCGATGATCGGCTTGACCCCGCCCGCGTTCGCCGTCTCGTAGAACTGGATCGCGCCGTGGAGCGCGCCGTGATCCGTGATCGCGAGCGCCTCCTGACCGAGCTCCCGCGCCCGCGACACGAGCTCGGGGATCTTCGAGAGCCCGTCGAGCAGGGAGAACTCGGTGTGCGTGTGCAGGTGGGCAAACATGGCGCCAACCGGGCTCGGCGGGTTACGCGTATCCGCTTAGACAGTTACGCGAACGGACGTACGGCTTCGCAGCCGGACGGTACCACACCTCAAGCGGCCCCCGCACCTCCGCCGCTGGCGCGCGCGCCGGTAACCTGATCGGGCTCCCGATCGAGCTCGAACGCAGCGTGCAGCGCCCGCACCGCGTCCGCCACCTGCGCCGAGGCGACGACACATGTGATGCGGATGTCCGAGGTGCTGATCATCTCGATGTTGATCCCCGCCTCGAAGAGCGTCCGGAACATCCGCGCCGCGTAGCCCGGCGCGCTGGCCATCCCCGTGCCGATCACGGACACGGTCCCGAGGTCGCGCTCCCAGACGACGTCTCGCGCCCCGATCTCCGCGGCCGCGTCGTTCACGACGCGAAGCGCGCCGTCGAGGTCGCCCGGCTCGACCGTGAAGGTGAGGTCGGTGAGCTCGTCCACGCTCGCGTTCTGCACGATCGTGTCGACGGAGATGTTCGCCTGGGCGAGCGGCTCGAAGATCAGCGCCGCGATCCCCGGGCGGTCGGGGACGCCTCGCACCGTGACCTTCGAGACGTGCTCCTGGTGGGCGATGCCGCGGACCTTGTTGCCGAGTTCCATGGTCGTCTCCCGGTGGATCAGCGTGCCCGGAGCCAAGGCGTCGAAGCTGCTCTTCACGAGGATGTCGACGCCGTAGAGCGATCCGAGCTCGACGGCGCGCGCGTGCATCACGCGCGCGCCCGTGGTGGCCATCTCGAGCATCTCCTCGTAGCCGATGTCGCGCAGCGCGCGCGCCTGCGGGCAGATGCGCGGATCCGCGGTGAACACGCCGGCGACGTCCGTGTAGATCTCGCACGCATCCGCGCGCAGCGCGGCGGCGAGCGCGACCGCCGTCGTGTCGCTCGCCCCGCGCCCGAGCGTCGTCACGTCGAGGTTCTCCGCGAGCCCCTGGAACCCCGCAACGATCACGACGCGCCGCGCGGCGAGCTCGCGCTCCAGTCGCGCGGTGTCGATCCCCGCGATGCGCGCCTTGCGGTACACGGAGTCGGTGCGAATCCCGGCCTGCGGGCCGGAGAGGCTGACGGCGTCGACCTCCAGGTCGTGCAGCGCCATCGAGAGGAGCGCCGAAGAGACGATCTCGCCGGTCGAGAGCAGCACGTCGAGCTCGCGCGGCGGAGGGTTCGCGCTGACGCGCGACGCGAGCGTCAGCAGCTCGTCGGTGGTGTCGCCCATCGCGGAGACGCTCACCACGACCTCGGCGCCCTCGCGGTGGCGCGCGGCGATGCGCCCCGCGACGCGCTTGATGTGTTCGGCCGTCGCGACGGAGGAGCCGCCGTACTTCTGCACGATGCGGGTCACGGGACCGCCTCGCCCGTGCCGTCTACGAGGGAGGCGCCCGCTGCAGCCATCGCGCAGACGCGGCTCTCGGCCGCGAGCCCGTGGGCTGCGGCGGCGACGCGCATCGCGCCCGCGACGACCTCGGCGCGCGCGGCGTCGACGAAGGCGGCGACCGTGGAGCCGCCGCCGGAGAGGTAGACCCCGTACGCGCCCGCCTGTCGCGCTGCGCGGAAGATCGGCAACATCGCCGGGAAGAGGCCCGCGCGCGCGGGCTGGTGGAGGACGTCCTCCGTCGCGGTGCCGAGGAGCTCGTACCGGCCCTGCGTGAGCGCCGCGATCAGCAGCGCGGCCCTGCCGATGTTGTGGACGGCCTGGTTGCGCGTCAGCAGATCGGGCAGCCGCTGGCGGGACTCGTGCGTCGGCATCGACAAGTCGGGGATGACGAGTGCGAGGCGGAGGTCCTCGGGCGGGGGGATCGCGACGTGAACGAGCGCGCCGTCGTCGTCGACGACGACCTGCAGCCCGCCGAACATCGCCGGCGTCGCGTTGTCGCCGTGCCCCTCCAGCTTGATGGCGGTGGGGAGCAACTCCTCGGGGGCGTGCCCGCCGCCGATCAGCGCGTCCGCCGCGAGCACCCCCGCCACGCGAGCGGACGCGGAGGTGCCGAGCCCCCGGCCGACCGGCATGTCACCCACGTAGGTGGCGGTGATGCCCGCGGGGAGGTCGAGCCCGGCGGAGCGGTAGAGCGCGGCCGCGGCCGAGGCGGCCATCCCCTCGATTGGCCCCGCCGGCGCCGGGAGCGACTGATCGGACACCGTGACGGTGATCCGCATCGTCCAGTCGAGCGCGACGCCGAGGCTGTCGAAGCCGGGCCCCAGGTTGGCCGAGGTCGCGGGCACTCGCACCGTCGCGCTGCGTTGCGACATGGCGGACAGTCTAGGGGGAGCCTTGATCGAGCGGCAACGCGGACCCGGCGTGCCCCGGCGCCGGATGGCTGCGAGATTGGGCGTGCGAGGGCGTCGGCTATACTGCGCCCGCACGCGGACGTCCTGGAACGCCTACGGGAGGCCCTCGAGGGGGCACGGCGGAGGAGGCTACCCCATGGAAGAGATTGTCCTGGTCAGCGGATGCCGCACCGCGATCGGGGCGTTCGGCGGATCGCTCAGCGAGATGCCGGCCTCGGATCTTGCCGCGCACGTCATCAAGGAGGCCGTCGCCCGCGCGGGACTCAAGCCCGATCAGGTCGACCACGTCATCCTGGGCTGCGTGGGACAGGTGGCCGAGGACGGCTACATCGCGCGCCACGCCTCCGTGAAGGCGGGCATGCCGATCGGCACGCCGGCGTACACCGTCAACCGCATCTGCGGCTCGGGCCTCGAGGCGATCAACACGGCAGCGCGCTGGATCCAGACCGGCGACGCTGAGATCGTCGTCGCGGGCGGCGCCGAGAACATGAGCCTGATGCCCTACTACGTCCGCAAGGCGCGCTACGGCTACCGCTACGGTGACGGCGTGCTCGAGGACGGCACGCAGGACCTCGTCACCGACCCGTTCGAGGACGTCCCGATGGGGATCACCGCTGAGAACCTCGCCGAGCGGTTCGAGGTGTCGCGGGCCGTCCAGGACGAGTACGCGCTGCGCTCGCAGGAGCGCGCCGCGAAGGCGATCGAGGCCGGCCTCTTCAAGGACCAGATCACGCCGATCGAGGTGAGGAAGGGCCGTGACACGGTCGTGTTCGACCAGGACGAGCACCCCCGCAAGACCTCCCCGGAAGCGCTTGGGCGGCTGCGCCCGGCGTTCAAGAAGGACGGCAGCGTCACGGCTGGCAACTCCTCCGGGATCAACGACGGCGCCGCCGCGGTGGTGGTGATGTCGGCCCAGAAGGCCGCCGAGCTGGGTATCAAGCCGAAGCTGCGCCTCGTCGCGCGCGCCGAGGCCGGCGTCGAGCCATCGATCATGGGATCCGGTCCGATCCCCGCGATCCAGAACGTCCTCAGGCGCGCCAACCTCACCGTGAACGACATCGATCTCATCGAGCTCAACGAAGCCTTCGCCTCCGTGGCGGCGGCCTGCTCGACCGCGCTCGGATTGCCGGCGGACAAGACCAACCCGAATGGGGGCGCGATCGCACTCGGGCACCCGGTGGGCGCGACGGGCGCGATCCTGACGGTCAAGACGATGTACGAGCTCGAGCGGACGGGCGGTCGCTACGGTCTGGTCTCGCTCTGCATCGGCGGCGGGCAGGGGATCGCGAGCGTCTTCGAGCGCGTGCGGTAGGGCGCGCGGGCGCGCCGCGCCGTCAGCACGAATCCACAAGCGGGACCGCGCGACGAGCGCGGTCCCGCTTCGTTTCCACGCCGCCCAGGGGCCACACGCGACGTGCCCGCTTGGTGTGCGCTGCGCCCTCAGCGCGGCGCGCCGGCCAGCAGCGGCTGGATGCGGCGCCACGCCGCGTGCGTGATCTGCGGTGCCGGCTTCGTCGCGTCGAGCACGATCCAGCGGCCGGGCTCCGCCGCCGCGAGCTCGAGGTAGCCGAGCCGCACGCGGCGGTGGAACGCGAGCGTCTCGCGCTCGAGATAGTCGCCCCCACGCTCGCCCCGGGCGAACCCGTCGGTCGGGTCGAGGTCGAGCAGCAGTGTGAGATCGGGCGTGACGCCCCCGGTGGCGACCGCGTTCACGGAGGCGACGAGCGTGGCGTCGAGGCCGCGGCCGAAGCGCTGGTAGGCCGTTGTGGAGTCGGCGTAGCGGTCGCACAGGACGAGCGCGCCGCGCTCGAGCGCGGGCCGGATCACCTCCGCGACGAGCTGCGCCCGCGCCGCGGCGAACACGAGCAGCTCCGCCTCGGGCGCCGGCGGCCGCGGATGATCGGCGAAGAGCGCCGCACGCAGCGCCTCGCCGAGCGCGGTGCCGCCGGGCTCGCGACAGGTGACGACCTCGTGGCCCGCATCGCGCGCCAGCCGCGCGAGCGCCTCGATCTGCGTCGACTTCCCGGCCCCCTCGCCCCCCTCGAGCGTGACCAGGCGACCCCGGCCGTCGCCCGCGGCGCTCACCGGCGGGCTTCGGTCCACGGGAGTCCCGCGGGCACCCCTTCCCCGAGGACCGTGACGCGACGGAACGGCTCGCGCCCCTTCGAGATCGTGCGCAGCCCGTGCCGCGTCGCCAGCTCGTGCTGGAGCCGGCGGATGTAGGCGTTCTGCGGCGTCAGCTCGACGCTTGCCGCCCCGCGGAAGGAGATCGTCGCGATCGCCTCCTCGGCCTCGCGCAGCGCGGCCGTCGTGGGGTCCTCGACGTCGCCCTCGCCGCGCAGCGCCATCAGCTGGCGCTCCATCTGCGTCGTCGTGTTGTTGCGCAGCACGTAGATCGGGATGCCGCGCTCCTCCGCCTGCTTCAGTGGTCCGCTGCGCCGGCGGTAGTAGGGCCGCAGCGTCATCACCGCGTCGGCGTCGCGCACGCTGTCGACGATCGACGCGGCGGAGCGCGTTCCCTGGATCGCCGCCTCGAGCCGCGACCGGCTGATCCCGAACGGGAGGATGCGCTTCTGCGGGCCGCCCGGCGCGGGCGGGACCTCGCGCGCACGCCGCGGCTCGTCGTGGAACCGCAGCGGCTCGTCGGTGTCGGGCGCGAGCGGCACCCGCTCGATGAGCTCCACCTCGCCCTCTGCGTCGACGACCCGCACCTCGGCCTCGGATTCGTACCCGCGAAGCAGCGCATCGACCGTGCTCGCCACGTCGTCGTGCACGGCCACGCGCGAGAACGACTGGATCTCGACCAACGAGTCGAACGTCGGGGGGTTGCGGCGTTCGAGCACCGTCTTCTGTGTCCCGCGGCGGCGCGCCTCCTCATCGGAGAGCGTGACCGACTCGATCCCGCCGATAAGGTCGGAGAGCGTCGGGTTCTGCATGAGGTTCGACAGCGTGTTCCCGTGCGCCGTGCCGATCAGCTGTACGCCGCGCTCGGCGATCGTGCGTGCGGCGTCCGCCTCCTGCGCGGTGCCGATCTCGTCGATCACGATCACCTCGGGCGTGTGATTCTCGACCGCCTCGATCATCACCTCGTGCTGCGCATCGGGCCGCGGAACCTGCATGCGCCGCGCGCGTCCGATCCCCGGGTGCGGGACATCCCCGTCGCCGCCGATCTCGTTCGAGGTGTCCACGATCACCACGCGCTTGCCGAACTCCTCCGCCAGCATGCGCGCGACGTCGCGCAGCATCGTCGTCTTGCCAACGCCCGGCGCGCCGAGCAGCAGGATGCTGCGACCCGACTCTACGAGGTCGCGGATCACGTTGCTCGATCCCGACACGCTGCGGCCGACGCGGCAGGTGAGCCCGACGATGCGCCCGGCGCGGTTGCGGATCGCGGAGATGCGGTGGAGCGTGCGCGGGATGCCGGCGCGGTTGTCCTCGCCGAACTCCGAGACGCGCGCCACGACCTGCTCGATCTCCTGATCGGCGACCTCGTCGTTGCTGAGGGCGAGCTCGCCGGTCGTGTACCGTGCGGTGGGGACGCGTCCGAGGTCGACGATCACCTCGATCAGGTCGGTCGCGCTGCGCTGTCGCACGGCGGCGCTGACGCGCGACGGGAGCACGTCGATGAGCAGGGCGATCTCGTCGTCGTGGACGTCGATCTTCAGCCTCCCGTCACGAGCGTTGGCGCCCGTCGTCTAGCCACCGGTCGGGATGACCACCCCCGCTCTGGCCGGCGCCGCCTCGCGGATCGGTCGCGCGGTGCGGCGGGCGAGCAGCACGAACTCAGACTCCGGCGCGAGCCCTCGCGCCCGCACGACCGACTCGACCGCCGTCGCGCTCGCCGGCACGAGCGCGACGACGCGCCGGGGCGCGCCCACCTCCGCGATCGCCGCGTCGAACAGCGCGTCCGCCGCCGGCTCGCACCGCCCGCCCGGGTCGGCGACGATCTCGACCTGCAGGGTGTCACCGTCCCCGCCGGCGCGCAGCGACGCGACCACGCGGTCGCCATCCAGCGCGACGAGGCTCTCGCCGCGCGCGCACCAGCGACGCTCGCGCAGCGCCTTCCACTCGGCCATCGTCATCGCGAGCACCTGCCGCGCCTCGATCGGGAGCGCGCGGCTGGAGAGCTGGAAGAGCGGGAACGTGTCCGCGTCGGTTGCCGGTCGTACGGTGGCCGCGCGCGCTGGGGCGTCGGGCGCCTCGTCGGGCGCCTCGGACTCGGCGGGCGCCACGGGGTGCCCGAGCGGCGTGCCCCAGAGTCGCTCCTGTAACGCCGGCACGAAGCCCGCGCGTAGCGCCGCATCGACCGCGGCCGACCCCGCGCGCGTGCGGAGCAGCACGTGCGAGACCCGCGCGCGGTCGGCGGCGCGCGCGGCCTGTCGCAGCAGGTCCCGGAGCACGTCGCCGTCGCCGGACTCCGCGTCGATCAGCGTGTCGATCTGCCACGCGGTTCGCTCCGACAGCTCGCGTGCGGTCGCGATCCCGTGCACCTGGCGGCCGCGCACGGTGATCCACGTCTGACGGCCCAAGCCGAGCCACTGCTCGATCGCGGCGTTCAGCGGCCGCGGCGGGGCGGGAGCGAGGCCGAGCCGCTCCCGCGTGATGGCCATGTTCTCGCGCACCTCGCCGTCGAACGTCACGAGGGCGACGAGATCGGTTGGCCGCGCCGCGTGCGTGTTGCTCATGCGGCCTCGGTCCGCGCGGCGTCTGCGACCATCGCCGCGAACAGCAGGTGCATGCGGCCATCCTGGGTCAGCTCCGGGTGGAAGCTCGTGGCGAGCAGTCGCCCCTCGCGCGCGGCGACGACGCGGCCGTCGGACAGCCGCGCGAGCACGTCGACTCCCGGGCCGACGCGCGTGATCACCGGAGCGCGGATGAAGACGGCGTGCATTGGGCCGCCCTCGAGCCCGGAGACGTCGAGGTCGGCCTCGAAGGAGTCGATCTGCCGGCCGAAGGCGTTACGCGCCACCGAGATGTCCATCACGCCGAGCGGCGGCCGGTCCAGCCCTGGCACGTCGTTCGCGAGCAGGATCGCGCCCGCGCAGGTGCCCCAGATCGGCATCCCGGCGTGGATGCGCTCGCGCAGCGGCTCCATCAGCTCGTACGCGAGCAGCAGCCGCGCGATCGTCGTGCTCTCGCCGCCGGGGATGATCAGCCCGTCGACCGCCTCGAGCTGCGCGCGCGTGCGCACCTCGGCGCTCGCGGTGCCGCAGGCGGCGAGCGCCGCCTCGTGCTCACGGAAGTCGCCCTGAAGGGCGAGCACGCCGATCAACGGGCGCGTGCCCCCGGCCGTCATCTGCAGAAGACTCAGTTCCCCCGCCCGGCGAGCAGCTCCTCGGCCGGCATCTGCGCCACCGACTGCCCGCGCATCGCGTGACGCAGCCCGCGGGACGCGTCGGCGAGCGCCTCCGGGTCGCGGAAGTGCGTCACGGCCTTCACGATCGAGTTCGCGAGCTTCAGCTGGTCCGCGGGATCCTCGGACGCCTTGAAGATGCCGGACCCCACGAAGACGCCGTCGGCGCCGAGCTGCATCATGAGCGCGGCGTCCGCCGGCGTCGCGACGCCGCCCGCGGAGAAGTTCACGACGGGAAGCCGGCCGAGCCGCTTCACCTCCTGCACGAGCGCGAGGGGGGCCTGCAGCTCCTTCGCGATCGACGCCAGCTCGTCGTCCGGCGAGTGCTGGACCCGGCGGATGCCGTCCCAGAGCGCCCGCATGTGGCGCACCGCCTCGACGATGTCGCCGGTGCCGGCCTCGCCCTTGGTGCGGATCATCGCCGCGCCCTCGCCGATGCGCCGCAGCGCCTCCCCGAGGTCGCGGCAGCCGCACACGAACGGCACGCGGAAGGCGTGCTTGTTGACGTGGTGCGCAGGGTCCGCCGGCGTCAGCACCTCGGACTCGTCGATGTAGTCGACGCCGATCGCCTCGAGGATCTGCGCCTCCACGAAGTGGCCGATGCGTGCCTTCGCCATCACGGGGATCGTGACGGCCTCCTGGATCGACTCGATGAGGTCGACAGCGCTCATGCGCGCGACGCCGCCGGCGGCGCGGATGTCCGCCGGGACGCGCTCGAGCGCCATCACCGCGACGGCCCCCGCCTCCTCGGCGATGCGCGCGTGCTCGGGCGTCACCACGTCCATGATGACGCCGCCCTTCAACATCTGCGCGAGGCCGGCCTTCACCGTCCAGGTGGCGGTCTCGCCGCCGCTCGAACCCGCGCCGTTGCTGCTGCCGTTGCTGCTCATGTGGCTCCCGGGGGGTGGTGCTGAGGATTCGGGCCCCATTGTAGCGCGATCGGCCGGTCCCAACGTCGCCGACCGGCCCAGAGCGAGCCCGGGCGGGCGCGCCGGCCCCGTCCTGCGCTAGGCTCCTCGCGTGTTCCCCCACGCCGACGACGCGGACCGCCGACGCTGGCTCGACCGGCACGTCTTCTACGGCGACCTGCTCATCGGGCTCGTCTCCGACACGCACATCCCGGAGGCCCGGGCCTCCCTCTGGGACGAGGTGTACGCGGCCCTGCGCGGGGTCGACCTGATCCTGCACGCCGGCGACATGCACGACGTGGCCGTGCTCGACTGGCTCGAGGCGGTGGCCCCGGTGCTCGGCGTGCGCGGGAACGGGGACGACGGCTCCAGCGGACGGCCGATCGCCCCGGCGGACGACCCGCGGCTCGCCTACAACCAGCTCCTCGACATCGACGGGCTGCTCGTCGGCATGACCCACGACTTCCCGGAGCACCCCTATCCCGGCGGGGCGACCCACGCGCAGCGCATGGAGCGGCACTTCGCCGGCCGCGTGCACGTGGTCGTCGCTGGCGACACGCACGTCCCCACGGTGGTGCGCTCGGACGGGATCCTGATCGTGAACTCCGGCTCGCCGACCTACCCGCGCAACCTCCAGACGCAGCTCGGGACGCTCGGCTTCCTCGCCGTGCGCGAGGGGCGCCCGGAGGCGTGGATCGAACAGCTCCATTGATCGGCCGGCCGGCGTGAACGAGCTTGCCGGGCGACCCCGCCGCGTGCAGGACGCGCTCCGCGAGGCGGGGCTCACGGGTGAGGTGCGCGAGCTCTCGGCGAGCACACGTACCGCGCGGGACGCGGCACGGGCGCTCGGCTGTGAGGTGCGGCAGATCGCGAAGTCGCTGCTGTTCCGCGGCGTCCAGACGCAGCGTCCTCTCCTGGTCGTCGCGAGCGGCAGGAACCGCGTGGACGAGCAGCGGCTCGCGAGCCTCGCCGGCGAGCCCGTCGAGCTCGCGCACCCCGACTGGGTGAAGCAGGTCACCGGCTTCCCGGTCGGCGGCGTGCCCCCGCTGGCGCTCGCGCAGCCGGTCGCGACCTACATCGACGCCGACCTCATGGCGCTCACCCTCATCTGGGCCGCCGCCGGCACCCCGAACGCGGTGTTCCCGCTCACGCCCGACGAGCTGGCCCGCGTTACCGGCGGCGAGATCGTCCCGATCGCCTGACTCCCGCCCGCACCCCCGGGGTGCGGGAACGCGCCGCAGGCGTCCGACGTCCTACCTCCGTGCGCCGCTGTGACGGCGCCGGAGGGAGATGGAGATGAGGATCCCCCGCTTCGACCTGGAGTCGATCCGCCGAGGCGCCACGGTGCGCACACGCGCAGCCGTCACGCTCGGGCTCGTCGCCGCCGTCGCGCTCGCGGCCGCGGCGCTCCTCGTGCGCGACGGCGGCCGGCCCGGCGCGCCGGAGAAGGAGCTCACCGCGCCCACCCGGGACGCGATCGCCGGCGTCGTGGGTGGCGTCGCGCCCTCGGCTCCCGCCGGCCTCGCGCTGAAGGCGCCCGAGGAGTCGCTCCGCGCCGCGCCGGCGCCGGCAGCGAAGCCCGACGTCGCCTCCGACGGCGCGCCGGGCTCGCCCCCGCCACCCTCGCTCGACGACGGTCGCACGATCATCCGCACGGGCGCCGTCGACCTCGAGGTGCGCGCGGTCGCCGACGCGTTCGAGCGGGTGCGGCAGGTCGCGACGCTCGCCGGCGGATTCGTGAGCGACTCGAACTTCAGCGGCAAGGGCGAGACGCAGGTCGCGTACCTCACGCTGCGCGTGCCGTCTGATCGCTTCGGCGACGTGATCACGCAGCTGCGCGGGCTCGCCGAGGAGGTCCGCTCGATCTCGACCAACGCGCGAGACGTGACCGAGGAGGTCACGGATCTCGAGGCGACCCTTCGCAACCTGCGCGCGGTGGAGGCTCGCTACGTCGATCTGCTGGGCCGAGCGGCGAGCATCGGCGAGGTGCTGCAGGTCCAGGACCGGCTGAACCAGGTGCGCCTGCAGATCGACCGCACGGAGGCTCGGCGCCAGCTGCGGCAGGCGCAGTCGGAGCTCTCCTCGATCGTCGTGGCGCTGCGCCCGCTGCCCGCGGCGACGAAGGCGGCGACGCCGACCGGTCCGCTCGCCGAGGCGCGCGCCGCGTGGCAGTCGTCGCTCGAGACGCTCGAGGGAATCGCGACGTTCGCGCTCGTCGCCGCCGTCTACTCGTGGTGGCTCCTCCCGCCGGCCGGCGCCGCGCTCGCGTGGTGGCGGCTGCGGCGGCGCCACGCCGCCGACGCCGGCGCCCCGGGCGTCCCGTCCGCCTGACGGCTCACCCACCGCCGCGACCAGGACCGGCTCCCGTTGACACCCCCGGGGGCCCGTCCTAGCGTGGCCGTTCGGTTCCGCGCGGAGTGTCCTGACGCTTCACGCGACCGGGTGAGGTGCCGATGCAGCCGAGACGGTCGCACGCGGTAGTCGCAGCCATCTCCGCCGCCGGCGCTGCCGTCGCGCTGACATGGACCCTCGTGACCGGGGACCTGCGCAGCCCCGGCGCGCTCCTCTTCGTCGTGCTCCTTGCCAACGCCGCCGTGCGCTACCGGCTCGCGCGTCGGTAGGCGACGCGAGGGCCACCGCATGCCGTCGGATCCGACGAGTCGCCTGAAGTCGCTGATCGTGCCGATCGACGGCTCGGAGGCGTCGTTCAACGCGCTGGAGGTGGCGTGCGACCTCGTGCGCCGCTCGAAGGGCGTCGTCCACGTGCTGCACGTGATCGAGGTCCCGCGGACGCTCGCCATCGACGCCGACCTGGCGCCGGCCGCCCAGCGCGGTGAGTCGATCCTCGAGCGGGCGGAGCATGTGGGCGCGAGCATGAAGGTGCGCGTGCAGGCCGAGCTGCTGCAGGCACGACAGGCCGGGCACGCCGTCGTCGACGAGGCGGTCGAGCGCAACGCGGACGCGATCGTCGTGGGGGTGCACTACCAGCGTCCGCGCGGCCGCTTCGCGCTTGGACGCTTGCCGTCGTACATCCTTGAGCACGCACCCACGGAGGTATGGTTGATCCGATACCCGCCTCCGGACGGCCTGATCACCACCCGGCCCGGGACGGTGTGGGCGCGCTGAGCGGAGCGGCGAGGGAGCGACCGGTGCGAGTCGTGATCATGGGCTGCGGTCGGGTGGGGGCCGCGGTGGCGACCCGGCTGGCGGAGGAGGGGCACGCCGTCACGGTGCTCGACACCAACGCGTTCGCGTTCCATCGGCTGCCGTCGGGGTTCACCGGCACCTGCGTGACCGGGTCCGGGACCGACGACCGCATCCTCGAGGAAGCGGGCGTGCGCCGGGCCGACGCGTTCATCGCGCTGGCCTCCGGCGACAACCGGAACATCCTCGCGGCGCAGAAGGCCAAGCACATGTTCGGCGTGCGCATCGCGGTGAGCCGCGTGAAGGACCCGCTGCGCAGCGAGCTCTTCGCGAGGCTGGGGCTGCGCACGTTCAGCCCCACGAAGGTCGGCGCCGAGCTCGCGTACGACGCGCTCTTCCAGGGCTAGCGGGCGAGCGAGGAGCCGCGCGTGTACATCATCGTCGTCGGGGGTGGGATCGTCGGGTACGGACTCGGGCTCGAGCTGCAGGCGATGCCGGGCCACGAGGTCACGATCGTCGAGCGTGACGGCGGTCGCGCGGCGCAGCTGCGCGAGGAGCTCGGCGAGATGGTCGTGCACGGCGACGGCACGGAGGCGGCATTCCTCGACACCGTCGGCTGCGGCCGCGCGGACCTGCTGATCGCGGTCACCGCGGACGACGGGGCGAACCTCGTCGCCTGTCAGGTCGCCATGCACTGGTTCAACGTGAAGCGCGCGATCGCGCGCGTGAACGACCCCCGCAACGAGGAGCTCTTCCACCGCCTCGGCGTTGACTCGACGATCTCCGCCTCGCGCGCGGTGCTTGCGCAGATCGAGGCGACGCTGCCCGAGCACACCGTGGTGCCGCTGCTCCGGCTCGAAGGGTCGAACCTGCGCGTCGTCGACCTCCGGCTGCAGGGCGACGCGCCGGCGGCGGGCGTCGCGATCAAGGACCTCACCCTCCCGCGCGGCACGCTGATCTCGCTGATCATCCGGACCGACGGCAGCCCGCAGGTGCCGTCCGGCGACAGCGTGCTGCACGTCGGCGACGAGGTGATCGCGGTGATCCCGGACGACGCGGAGGAGGCGATGCGCGTGCTGATCACGGGCCACCCCTCGGCGGATGGCCATGGGTAGCGGCCGGATCGCGCACCTCGGACCTCGCGGCACCTACACGGAAGCGGCCGCGATCCGGACGGACCCGGCGGCGGAGCGTCTGCCCACGCCGACGGTTGCCGAGGCGATCGCGGCTGTCGAGCGCGGCGACGCGGACGGCGCTGTCTGCGCGCTGGAGAACTCGATCGAGGGCACGGTCAACGACACGATCGATCAGCTCCTCCGGCCGGACTTCGCGCTTGCGATCCGCGGCGAGGTCGTCCTTCCGATCGAGCACGCGCTCGTTGCGGCGAACGGGGTCGACCCCGCCACCGCGACCGTCGTCTACTCGCACCCGCAGGCCCTCGCCCAGTGCCGGCAACACCTTCAGCGACTCGCACCGCGCGCGACGCCCGTCGCTGCGCTGTCGACCGCCGCTGCGATCCAGTCCGCGATCGCCGAGCCGGGCACGCTCGCGGTCGGGAACGAGCACGCGGCGACGCTCTACGGTGCCACCGTCTACGCCAGCGACATCGGCGACGAGGCCGGGAACGAGACGCGCTTCGTCCACATCGCGCGCGTCGATCACGAGCCGACCGGCGACGACAAGACCTCGCTCGCGTTCACGACGCAGCACGACCGCCCGGGGTCGCTGGTGGAGGTACTGTTCCACTTCGCGCGGCGCGGCATCAACATGACCCACATCGAGTCGCGACCGACCCGGCGCCAGCTCGGCACGTACGTCTTCCTCGTCGACGTGCAGGGACACCGCGAGGACCCGCAGCTGCGGGACGCGCTCGGCGAGATCGAGCGGATCACGCACTGGCTGCGGATCCTTGGCTCGTACCCGCGCTGGCCAAGCGCTCCGCCCGGCGGTGAGGCGCGTCGCGGTGCCTGAGATCCCCGACCTCGAGGCGATCCGCCACTACCTGGTGCCACGGCTTGCGGGCCTCACCGTGACGGAGACGGAGGCACCGATCCCGTGGCTCGTGCGCACCGGCGCCGCGGATCTCGAGACGCTGCACGGTCACGGCTTCGGCGAGATCCACCGGCTGGGGAAGTTCCTGGTGTTCTTCGTCGACGACGGCCGGCTGCTCGTGGTGAACCCGATGCTCACTGGTCGCTTCCACTGGGTCGAGCAGAAGGAGAAGCGCGCGTCGCGCACGGGGGTAGTGCTGGCGTTCGACGACGGACACGAGCTGCGTTACTCGGATCAACGCCGGATGGGCCGCTTCTACCTCGTCGCCGGAGACCGGCTGGACGAGGTGCCCCAGATCGCGAAGCTCGGCCCGGACGCGATGGCAATCGAGGAGGGCGAGTTCCTCGCGCGCATCCGGCGCCACCCCGGCCAGATCAAGAGCACGCTCATGAAGCAGGAGTTCATGGCGGGGATCGGCAACGCGTACTCGGATGAGATCCTCTGGGAGACCGGGCTGCACCCGCACCGCCGCCGGAGCACGATGTCCGAGGACGATCTGCGCCGGCTGTACCGCTCGATGCGCGACACGATCACCTGGGCAAGCGAGATCGTCGACGGCACCGTGCAGACGGAGGGGCTCGGTCGCAAGGAGGAGTGGCGGCAGCACCTCAGGGTGCACCGTCGCGCGGGCGAGCCGTGCCCTCGCTGCGGCGAGGCGGTCAAGGGGCAGGTACGGAGCGGAATCGAGTCGAACTACTGCGTGCGGTGCCAGCCGCTCTTCGAGTCGTCGGGCGCAGGGAAGGCGCAGTGATGAAGGTCATCGGCAAGGACATCGGTCTTGCGCTCGACGAGATGCACGCGGAGATCGAGAAGCGCGTGCGCGTCGAGGCGGAGCGCGCATGCCGGGTAGAGCCCTTCGAAGGTGGCTCGTTCTCGACGGTCGACTGGGAGGACGACGCGGTCGTCATCTCGCTGCACAACGGGATCCCGACGCGAGCGTTGCCGCACGTCTTCGGGGTCGCGCTGCAGCACGTGCGCCAGCGGCTCGACCGCTACCCGAACGTGGTGCGGCCGTCGGGGGAGGACCATCCCGCCGGCGCGCTGATCCGTACGGTCTTGCGGGAGCTCGTGCTGGCGCCGGAGGCGGAGATCTGGCTCGAGCCGCTCGGGCTCGACATGGACTGGGAGACGAAGCAGCGCCATGCCGGGTTGAAGGAGATGCTCCGCGACGCCGACGAGGAGTGGAACGAGCCGGGCTCGCCCGGGAACGCATTCGCCGCGCTGCAGTACGCGCACTTCTCGCTGACGCACCCGCCCGAGCTGTGGGAAAGCCTGCGCGAACAGATGACCGAGCAGCTTCCTGCGGCCGCGGAGAACGGCGAGGGGGTGCTGCAGGTCGTCCGCGAGCACCTCTGGAACAGCCCCGGAGCCTGCCTGGAGTCGCTCGTGGCCGCGCGCGACGAGCTCGGGCTGCAGCCGGTGGCGCTCGTCGAGGACCGTCGCTCGGGCCGGCTGTACTGAGGCGGCCCCCCCGAGCGATAGCGCGGGCCGAGAGCGCGGCCTCGGCGCGGGAAACCATGCCGGACGTTGCTGTTGGGGTGACACCGGCGCAGCCGGCGCCGGCTGCGCGCGATGGGGCGGTCGTCAGGAGGCCGCCACGGACCCCTGCGCCTGGCGGTCGGAGAGCCAGCCGATGAGAAAGGGCCGCCACTCGAGGTAGCGGTCGAGGTAGTGCACGAGCACCGCCCCGGGGCTGGCCGAGGGCACGCGCGGCTCCCGGACGAGGTGCATGCGGGCCTCCACCGGCGTCCGGCCGCCCTTGCGGTGGTTGCAGGAGCGGCAGGCGGTTACGAGGTTCTCCCAGACGTGCTCGCCGCCCTGGTGCTTCGGGATCACGTGATCCAGGGTGAGGTCCCCGCCCTGCCGCCCGCAGTACTGGCAGCGCTCGCGGTCGCGCGTGAAGATCTCGCGGCGCGTGAGGCGCGGCCGCGGATGCGGTCGGCTGACGAAGTGGTTCAGGCGAATGACGGACGGGGTGGTGAAGGCGGTCCCGGCGACCCCCTGGATCGGGTCCGCGCCGGCCTCGAGCAGCTCGGCCGTGCCGCGGAAGACGAGGACGAACGCGCGTCTGACCGAGCACACGTTGAGCGGCTCGTAGTTCTGGTTGAGCACGAGCGCCCGACGCTGGATGGCCACCATGACTCCCGCTTCGACCCGGACGACCCGCCGGATCGAGCCGGCGAGATGGCGAGCAGTGTAGCGGATCGAGACTGGCGTCGAGCGACGTCAAGGAGCGCCCGCGCCCTGCGGCAGCTGGTTCGCGGCGGCGCGGAAACGCTCGAGCTGGTCGAGCGCGTCGCGGAACTCGGGGGGGAGCGCAAGCTCCGCCCCGGGCACGTAGTCGAGGAGGAGCGGCGCGAGCCGGGAGTCGTCGACGGCGGCGGCAACGCCCTGCGCGGGGGGGTAGACCGCGACCGCCGTGAGCAGCGCCTGCACGAGGATCACCGCCTTGAGGAATCCGAAGATGGCGCCGCCCGCATGATCCAGCGGGCCGAGCATCAGCACGGCCGCCGTGTGGCGAAGGACGAGCGCGAGAAGGAACCCGAGCACGAGCACGCTCGCGAAGAGCACAACGAACGAGGCGAAGTTGCGGGTCGTCTCATCCTCGACGAGGAAGGCGATGTCGCTCGAGAGCTCGCGGTAGAACGCGCCGGCGATGAGGACGCCGCCGACGACGGCCGCGAGCGTCACGGCTTCGCGGATCAGGCCGTTGGCGAACGCACGGAAGCTCAGCCAGGCGATGACGCCGACGAGAACCAGGTCGAGCCAGTGCACGACACCGTCCGCACTCCCCGCCCGCGCGCAATCGTATAGGACCGATCGCCGTCGACGCTACGAGAATCCAAGCCGGCGCTCGCGCATTGAGATCCACGACTCGTGGCCGAACACCACGTGGTCGAGGACGTTGACGTCGAGCAGCTCGCCAGCGGAGACCACCGCGCGCGTGAAGTCCACGTCGTCACGGCTGGGGGCGGGGTCGCCGCTCGGATGGTTGTGCGCGATCGCGATCGCGGTCGCGTGCATGCGCACCGCTTCGCGGAAGAGCTCGGCGACGCGGCCTGGGGCCGCGTTCACGGACCCTCGGTAGAGCATCGACGCCGAGAGGACGCGGTGACGTGTGTCGAGCACGAGCAGGTGCAGCTCCTCGTGGCCGAGCGCGGCGAACTCGCCCTCGAGGAGCCGGGCGATGTCGCCGGGTCCCCGCACCACGGGGTGGAGCGACGGCGCGTCGCGCCGGCTTCGGCGCGCGAGCTCGAACGCGGCGGCGATCGTGGACGCCCGCGCCGCGCCGATGCCACAGGCGTGCGCGAGCGTTGCCACGTCCGCGCGCGCGATGCCGGCGAGGCCGTCGTGCTCGCGGAGCACGCGCGCAGCGAGCTGCATCACGTCCTCGTCGCGCGTGCCCGTCCGGAGCAGGATCGCGATCAGCTCCGACGCGGTGAGGGCCCCCGGACCCAGCCGGAGCAGCCGTTCCCGTGGCCGCTCGTGCTCGGGCAACTCGCCGATCCCGAGTGGGTGAGCAGGACGCACATGGTCCCCCTCCCGGCCCGCTCGATGACGAGGATTAGAGGGCGGCGGAGCTCGTCTGCCCGCCCGCCACCGCTCGGTGCACGGAAACGACCCTGTTGGTGTGCGGCCAGTGCTCGATGCGCACGCGGTCACCGTCGTCGAGCTGCATCGCAGCGACCCGCGTGACCTCGAAGACGCGACGGCCGACCATGAGGTAATGCACGCGTCCGAAGAACGCGATGCGGCCCTTGGACCAGATGCGCTGTACCTGCCCCTCGGTGGTGACCGGCTCCGCGCGAAGGTCGCGGATCGCGGAGAGCGCCTCGTAGTCCACCGCGTAGGCGATCAGCCCCATGATCACGCTCGCGAAGATCGCGCCGAGGTTGCCGGAGATGAGGCTCACGAACGCGAGCAGGAAGAGGCCGGTCGCGATCACGCCCCCCGGGGTGTAGATGGCCGCGGTGCGGATCACGGAGCGCCGGTGCCCCTCGTGCTCTTCGATCAACGTCTCGGCCATCGTCTCGCTCCTGGGTGCGTGCGTGGTCGCGGCTAGCGCGGGATCTGGATCACCTGTCCCGCCTGCAGCGCTGAGGCATCGGCGATGCGGTTGAACTGCTGGATCTGGTCTTTGAACTGGTCGAGGTCACGGCCAGGCGGCAGGTGGCGCTCGGCGATCCCGTAGAGGGTATCGCCCGGCCGCACCGTGTAGCGGATGCTCGCCGGGGTGGCCGTGGGCGTCGCCGTCGCGGGGCGGGACGTCGCGGCGGGACCCGGCGTGCCCGTCGCTGCCGGGCCGGGGGTCGACGCCGAACCGGCGGTGGCGGCAAGCGTCGGTGTCGCCGGCACCCGGGTCGGCAGCACGCCGGCGAGCGACGTCGGCGGCGCGTCCCGATCCGCGCTCGCCGGCGGAAGGACGAGCAGGATGATCGCGAAGACCGAGCCGATCAAGAGCGCCGCGAGCGAGCCACGGTAGACGCGGTACGACGGCAGCGCGAGCGTGGGGTCCATGCAGCGCGCGCAGAGGGCGTCGCCGTGCGCGTCGCAGTAGAGCGCGCCGCATCGGGGGCACTCCTGCTGCGCCTCCTGGTCGCACTGGAAGCACTGCACGCCCCGAGCGTACAAACCGCCCCGAACGCGAGCAACCGCCGCCGGATGGGTGACGCCCCCAAGGCTGCGGGCGCCCGCCGCCGGACGCCCGCAGCACGGCCGCGCTAGGTGAGCTCCACCGTGGCGCCGGCCTCTTCGAGCTTCTTCTTCGCGGCCTCGGCGTCGGCCTTGTTCACGGCCTCGCGGATCGGCTTCGGCGCGGCCTCGACCAGGTCCTTCGCGTCCTTCAACCCGAGCGACGTGAGCTCGCGCACGACCTTGATCACGTTGATCTTGTTCGCGCCGAAGTCCTTGAGGATGACGTTGAACTCGTCCTTCTCCTCCGCGGCCGCGGCAGCCGCACCGGCGCCGTTCCCGGCCGCGGGTGCGGCGGCCACGGCCATCGGCACCGCCGCGGAGACGCCGAACTCCTCCTCGATCGCCTTGTTGAGGTCGCGCAGCTCGACGATCGTCATCCCCTTGATGATCTCGAGGGCGTCGGTGACCTTGCTCATCCTGTTCTCCTCCTCGCCGGCGACTCCGCCGGAAGCTCAGCCCGGATCTGTGTCCTCGCCTGCGTCCGAACGCGGCGCTGCCCGCGCTGCGCTCGTCCAGCCCGCTAACCGCCGCCCGACCCCTCGAGCTGCGCGGCGCGCGCCTCGATGAGCCCCGCGAACTCGCGCGTGGTCGCCTGCAGCAGCATCGCGAGCTGCGTGACCTGCCCGATCAGGCTCCCCGCGAGGCGGGCGAGCAGCTCCTCGCGTGGCGGCACCGTGGCCAGGTCCTGCACGTAGGCCGCGTCGACGAGCTGCCCGCTCACGACCGCGCTGCGGATCTTCACAGGGCTGTTTGGCCGCGTGCGAAGGTACTCGGCGATGGCGCGCGCCGCGCTAATCGGCTCATCGCGTCCCACGACCAGCGCGGTCGGCCCGTCGGCGAGGCTCGCGAACTGCTCGAGGCCGGCCTGGCGCGCGGCGATGCGCAGCAGCGTGTTCTTCACGACCCGCATCTGCGCGCCGGCGCCGCTCAGCGCCGCCCGTAGCTCGACCTGGTCCGCGACGGAGATCCCCTGGTAGGCGGTGGAGATCGCGATCTCGGCCTCCCGGATCAGCTCGCGCAGCTCGGCCACCTGCGTGACCTTGCGCTCGGTTGGCATCCACGCCTCCTCGTCCCCGCGGCGCGTCCGCGGTCACGAAAACGCCCTCCACGCCGAGGCGGGAGGGCGCGCACGCGGCTGGCCGGAAGGCGCCGCGGAGGCATCCCGATCCCCACCTGTGCGGGCGGCCGACCGGCCATTCTCCCCGAGGGACCCGCAGTCTCCGGCGGTTGCTCTCGTCAGTGTGCGGTGGCGCGCTCCTAACGTCCAGCGAGGCCGCGCTAGGTGGCCGCCGCCATCGCCTGCACCTGGTTCACGTCCATCGGGACCCCGGGCCCCATCGTCGAGGTGAGCGTTGCCCCGCGCAGGAGCTGCCCCTTCGCGCCGGCGGGCCGATTCTTCACGATCTCGCTGACCACCGCCTGCAGGTTGTCGAAGAGCTGATCCTCGTTGAACGAGACCTTTCCGATCGCGCAGTGGATCAGGTTCGTGCGGTCGAGCCGGTAGTCGACCCGTCCCGCCTTCGCCTCGCGCACCGCCCGCGCGATGTCCGCGCCCGCGACGACCGTGTTGTTCCGGGGGTTCGGCATGAGCCCGCGGGGGCCGAGGATGCGTCCCAGCCCACCGACCTTCCCCATTAACTCGCGTTGCGCGAGCGCGACGTCGAAGTCGACGAACCCGCCCTGCACGCGCTGGATGAGGTCGTCGCTGCCGATGATGTCCGCGCCCGCGGCCTGTGCCTCGCGCGCGGCGTCGCCATCCGCGAACACCGCCACCCGCACCGCCTTGCCGAGGCCGTGCGGCAGCACCACCGAGCCCCGCAGCTGCTGATCGGCGTGACGGCCGTCGAGCCCCGTACGGAGGTGCAGCTCCACGGTCTCGTCGAACTTCGCCGTCGCGCACTCCTTGACGAGCTTGACCGCCTCGCGCGGCTCGTACGGGCGGTCCCGATCGATCTTCTCCCGCACCGCGGCGACTCGCTTGGCAATCTTCGGCATCAGCGGACCTCGATCCCCATCGAGCGGGCCGTCCCCTCGATGACCTTCATCGCCTGCTCCACGTCCTTCGTGTTCAGGTCGGGCAGCTTCAGCGTCGCGATCTCGCGCAGCTGCGCACGGGTGACGCTGCCGACCTGCTCGCGCAGCTGGTTCGCTGAGCCCTTCTCCACGCCCGCAGCCTTGCGCAGCAGGTCGGAGGCGGGCGGCGTCTTGAGGACGAAGTTGAACGAACGGTCCTCGAAGATCGTGATTCGCGCGGGGATGATCTGGCCGGCCTTGTCGCGAGTCTGCTCGTTGTATGCCTTGCAGAAGTCCATGATGTTGATGCCGTGTGGGCCCAGCGCCGTACCGACCGGTGGCGCTGGGTTCGCCTGACCGGCCGGGATCTGCAGCGTCACCACCGCGCGAACCTTCTTTGCCATCGTCCGCCCTCACTCGCTCGCGCGGTGCCGGCCGGTTTCCACCTCCCGGCCGCGCTCGCGCCGAACCATCGTCTCGTTGCGCTACCGCTTCTCGACCTGCAGGAAGTCGAGCTCCACGCGTGTGTCGCGTCCGAACATCGAAACCATGACGCGAACACGCCCGCGGTCGAGGTCGATCGAGTCGACCACGCCGATCATGTCGCTGAACGGGCCGTCGGTGACGAGCACGGACTCGCCCACCTGGAAGCCGATGTTGATGCGCGGCTGCCCGGCGTCCATCTGGCGGAGGATCTTCTCGACCTCCGCATTCGCGAGCGGCGTGGGCTTCGAACGCTCGTCGGCTGTGGCGCCCGCGAAGCCGGTCACGCCCGGCGTGTTGCGGACGACGTACCAGGAGTCGTCGGCCATCACCATCTGCACAAAGACGTAGCCAGGGAAGAGCTTCTTCTGGACGGTGCGGCGCTGGCCCTCGCGGATCTCGATCTCCTCCTCGGTCGGGATGATGACCTGGAAGATCTTGTCGCCCATGTCCATGGACTTGATGCGCTGATCGAGGTTCGTCTTCACCTTGTTCTCGTAGCCCGAGTAGGTCTGGACGATGTACCAGGCGCGCCCGTCGTCGGGGAGCGGCGTCGGTTCGACCGCGGCGATCGTCTCGTTGGTCGTTGGTCCGTTGGTCACGGCTCCCCCTACGGCACGATCAGGCGCTCGACGAACCAGCCGAAGACGAGGTCGGCGACGCCGAGCACGATCCCGATCAGGATGGACACCACGATCACGACGACGGTGAGGTGGAAGACCTCGTTGCGCGACGGCCAGGTGACCTTGCGCAGCTCGCTGAGGATCTCGGTCACCCAGCGTGGGCGCAGCAGCGAGCCGCGCCGGGCCGGCTCGCTCGTGGCCGGGGCGGAGACGGACGGAGGGCGCGTGCGCGCCTGCGTCCGCTGCTGGCGTTGCCGTCGCTCCTGGCGGGCCTGTGCCCGCCGGGCCTCACGGCCCATGATCGGCTCCTGACCTCCGCGCTCTCTGGCCGTCGCGCGGAACGGCGCGCCTCGCTAGCGCGTCTCGCGGTGGACCTGCGGCACGCGGCAGCGCGGGCAGTACTTCTTCAACTCCAGCCGCTCCGGGTCGTTCCGCCGGTTCTTCTTGGTGTGGTACGTGCGTGAGCGGCACTCGGTGCACGCCAGCGTGATGTCGATCCGGTCGCCCTTCGCCATCGCTCGCCCCCGTTACTCGGTGATCGCGGTGACGACGCCGGCGCCGACGGTGCGGCCGCCCTCGCGGATGGCGAAGCGCAGTCCCTGCTCGATCGCGATTGGCGTGATCAGCTCGATGTCGAGGTTCGTGTTGTCGCCGG
>VGNK01000016.1 GCA_016866055.1 Chloroflexota bacterium
TTGCTCGTGCCGGCCACCCCACGCGCGCCTCGCCGCGTGCCCGGGCGCGCCGTCGACGCGGCGGCGCTGGACGAGCCCGTGCTCGACGCGCCGGCGCTGGAGGCGCTCGAGTCCGCGATCGAGGAGCACGCGCTCGAGCCGGAGCCGACGGCCCCCGCCCCTGCGCCCGTCGAGGAGCGTCCGGCACGTGGGCGGCGCCGCAAGGCCTCGCAGCTGCCGATGGACCTGGAGACGCCGGTCGGCGCCCTCCGCCACTCCGCCGACGGCTGGCAGCTCCCCCCGATCGAGATCCTGCGCGCCGCCGACCTCACCAAGGGGAGCGCGGTCGACAACGAGCGCCGCGCACGGCTGATCGTGGAGACGCTCGCCTCGTTCGGGGTCGACGCAGCGGTCGTGCAGGTCAACGAGGGGCCGACGGTCACGCAGTTCGGGGTCGAGCCCGGATGGGACGTGAAGACGCGCCTGGTCGTCGAGCGCGACGCCGCCGGGCAGCCGATCCTCGGCCCGGACGGCCAGCCGCGGACGAAGGAGGTCGAGGTCTCGCGCACGCGCATCCGCGTCAACCGCATCACCGCCCTGCAGAACGACCTCGCGCTCGCGCTCGCGGCGCCGGCGCTCCGCATCGAGGCGCCGGTCCCCGGGAAGCCGATGGTCGGGATCGAGGTCCCGAACCACACGACCGCGCTCGTCCAGCTGCGCGGCGTGATGGAGTCGCCCTCCTACACGAGGGCGCTCAAGGGCGGCGGCATCGCGATGGCGCTCGGCGCGGGCGTCTCCGGCGACCCCGTCGTCGCTGACCTCGCGACGATGCCACACCTGCTGATCGCCGGCGCGACCGGCTCGGGGAAGTCCGTCTGCCTGAACGCGCTCATCACCTGCCTGCTCATGAACTTCTCACCCGAAGAGCTGCGGCTCGTGATGATCGACCCGAAGCGCGTCGAGCTCACCGGCTTCGCGAACATCCCGCACCTCGCGTTCTCCGAGATCGTCGTCGACATGGACCGCGTCGTCGGGACCCTGCAGGCGGTGATCAACGAGATGGAGTCGCGCTACCGCCGTTTCGCGAAGGCGGGCGTGCGCAACATCAAGCGCTACAACGAGACGACGCGCGAGGGACGTCTCCCGTACTGGGTCGTGATCATCGATGAACTGGCCGACCTCATGCTGGTCGCCCCATACCAGGTTGAGAACCAGCTCGTCCGCCTCGCGCAGCTCGCACGAGCCACCGGCATCCACCTCGTGGTGGCCACACAGCGCCCGTCGGTCGACGTGATCACCGGGCTCATCAAGGCGAACTTCCCGACGCGGATCGCGTTCGCGGTCTCGTCCCAGGTCGACTCGCGCACGATCCTCGACCAGGGTGGCGCGGAGAAGCTGCTCGGGCGCGGCGACATGCTCTACGTCCCGCCCGACGCGCAGAAGCCGAAGCGCGTCCAGGGCGTCTACGTCTCCGACCAGGAGATCGACGCGCTCGTCCGCTTCTGGACCTCCGACCGCTTCGCCGAGCTCGTCCCGGAGAAGTTCGACGCGCTGCTCGACCAGGCGCAGCGCGAGGTCGAGGAGATGATCGAAGAGGGCACGACGCCGGACGCCGACCCGATGCTGCACCGCGCGATCGGGATCGCGCGCGAGCACCGCTCGCTCTCCACCTCGCTCCTGCAGCGCAAGCTGCGGATCGGCTACCCGCGGGCGGCGCGGCTGATGGACGACCTGGAGACGCGCGGCATCGTGGGGCCCGCCGAGGCGGGCGGGAGCTCACGCGAGGTGCTCGCCGCGCGCGAGCCGGGTGCGGAGCCGGAGTCGCTCGCGGCGGCCGCGGCGGCCTTCGAGCCGCCCAGCCCGGCGTCACCCCCCGCGGCACCCGGCTGGGGCGGTCGGCCCACCTTCCCGAGGCCGTTCGACGCGGACTGAACAGGGCGCGCGCTGCGGCGCGTCGATGGGAGGCGCCGCCGAGCGCCCGCCGCGGCGAGCGCTCGTGCCCGGGGCACAAGCGCAAGGAAGCGTGAGAGCGCGTGCACCGGGACGTTGTCAGCGCGTCTGCGTCCCCCGCGCGACCCGGTGGCGCCGCAGGAGCCCGGTTGCCGACCGCTCGGATACCGGAAGCGACCACCGGAAGCAGATCGGCCTCAGCCGGCCTGCGCTGAAACCGGGATGGAGGACCCCGCCGTTGAAGCAGGCGGCCGACCCGGATGGCTCGTCGACGCTCATCGACGGGCGGCTGAGTCGAACACCTCCGGCGCCTCCCCAGCCATGCAGGTGCGCACCCGCCGGCTGCTGACCACGTCGGCGCGAACTGGGGGCGGAGACCGGCCCCGCGCGCAATGCGCGAGAGGGGCCCGTTCCAGAGGCATCACCCCCGCGATGAGCGAGACCGAGAGGCCCCGGGGTGCACCCCGGGGCCTCCTGTTCCCCCTATATGAACGGCGTCCGTCGAGCCGGCCTCGGTCGCGCTAGCGACGCCGCGGGCCTGGCCGCGTCCGGCCGCCCCGCTGACGCCGAAGCTCCGGCCGCTTCGTCTCACGCTTCGTCTCGAGAAAGCCCCGCAGCGCCTCCGGCGTCTCCCCGGTGACGAGCTCGGCACGCAGCTCTATCACCTGATCGCGCAGCAGCGCCGCCCGCTCGAAGTCGAGCTCCTTCGCCGCCTGCTTCATCTGACGCTCGAGCTCCTTCACGATCCGCGTGAGATCCTCCTTCGGGAGGTCCCCCGCCGTCGTGTAGGGCTGCTCGCTCTCCGCCACCTGGCGCAGCCGGTCGTTGATGTCCCGGATCGTCTTCTCGATCCCCTGAGGCGTGATCCCGTGCAGCGCGTTGTGCTCGGCCTGGATCGCGCGACGGCGCGCCGTCTCGTCGAGCGCACGCTGCATCGACTCCGTCACCGTGTCCGCGTACATGATCACGCGCCCGAGCGGGTGCCGCGCCGCGCGCCCGATCGTCTGGATGAGCGACCCCCCCGACCGCAGGTAGCCCTCCTTGTCGGCGTCGAGGATGCAGACGAGCGAGACCTCCGGGAGGTCGAGCCCCTCGCGGAGCAGGTTGATGCCGACGACGACGTCGTACACGCCGAGCCGGAGGTCGCGCAGGATGTCGATGCGCTCGAGCGTGTCGATCTCCGAGTGCAAGTACATGGACTTGATGCCCATCTCCTGCAGGTAGTCGTTGAGGTCCTCGGCCATCTTCTTCGTGAGCGTGGTGACGAGCGTGCGCTCGTGCCGGTCGACGCGAGCCCGCACCTCGCCGAGGAGGTCGTCGATCTGGCCGCGCGTCTGGCGCACGTCGACCTCGGGGTCGAGGATGCCGGTCGGGCGGATGACCTGCTCGACGATCTGCGTGGAGTGGTCGAGCTCGTACGGACCCGGGGTCGCCGAGACGAAGACGACCTGGTTCACGTGGTGCTCGAACTCCCCAAAGTTGAGCGGCCGGTTGTCCAGCGCCGACGGGAGCCGGAACCCGAAGTCAACGAGCGTGCGCTTCCGCGAGACGTCGCCCTCGTACATCCCGCGCACCTGCGGCACCGCGATGTGCGACTCGTCGATGAACAGCAGCCAGTCGTCGGGGAAATAGTCGAGCAGCGTCCAGGGGGTCGAGCCGGGGGCCCGGCCGGCGAGGTGGCGCGAGTAGTTCTCGATCCCCGAGCAGTAGCCGACCTCGCGCAGCGTCTCGAGGTCGTAGCGCGTCCGCTCCTCGAGCCGCGCGGCCTCGAGGATCTTCCCCTGCGCGCGGAGCTCGGCGAGGCGCCCCCCGAGCTCTTCCTGGATCGTGCCGATCGCCTGCTCGAGCCGCTCAGACGAGGTGACGAAGTGCTTCGCCGGGTAGATCGCCGCGCGCTCGGCGTCGCCGAGGATCTCCCCGGTCAGGGGGTCGAGCGTCTGGATCGCCTCGATCTCGTCGCCGAAGAAGTCGACGCGAACCGCGAGATCCTCGTAGGCGGGGATCACGGTGAGCGAGTCGCCGCGGACGCGGAACGTACCGCGGATGAGGTTGAGGTCGTTGCGCACGTACTGCATGGAGACGAGCTGGCGGATCAGCGAGCCGCGGTTGACGTGGCGGCCCTTCCAGAGGTTCGCCACGAACGACTGGTACTCGCCGGGCTCGCCGAGGCCGTAGATGCACGAGACCGACGCCACGATGATCACGTCGCGCCGCTCGAAGAGCGCGCGCGTCGCCGCGTGGCGCATCTTGTCGATCTCGTCGTTGATGTCCGCGTCCTTCGCGATGTAGGTGTCGGTCCGCGGGATGTATGCCTCGGGCTGGTAGTAGTCGTAGTAGGAGACGAAGTACTCGACGGCATTGCCGGGGAAGAAGTCCCGGAACTCCGCGACGAGTTGCGCAGCGAGCGTGCGGTTCGGCGCGAGCACAAGCGTGGGTCGCTGGTAGCGCTCGATCACGTTGGCCATCGTGAAGGTCTTACCGGTGCCGGTCGCGCCCATCAGGGTCTGGGCGCGGGCGCCGCGCTCAAGCGCCGCGACGAGCTGCTCGACCGCGGTGGGTTGGTCGCCCGTCATCCTGAAGTCCGAGACGAGCCGGAAGGGCCGCGACTCGATGGCGGGGCCGGTGAGAGTCATGGGCGCACCCCCGAAGCACCAGTGTAACGACCGCCTGGTGGCGCGAGCCGCGGGCGCGCGTCGGCGCCCGCGGGAGCTTCCCCGGCCCCGGGGCTACGGCACCTCACCTGGCTCGTCGCCCTCGTCCCCGTCGTCGACGATCACGCGGTTGCGTCCCTCACGCTTCGCCGGGTAGAGCGCGCGGTCGGCGCGTCCGATGAGCCCGTCCTCGTCGAGGTCCGCGCCGGCCGTCGCGACCCCAGCCGAGATCGTGGTGCGCGTGGGCTTGGCCCCGCGCTGCGGGGTGTCCCCGGAGCGAAAGGCGTGCGAGCCCACCGCACCGCGCAACTTCTCGGCCACGAGCGCCGCGTCATCGAGCGTCGTCTCCGGGAGGAGCAGTACGAGCTCCTCGCCACCGTCGCGCGCGACGATGTCCGACTCGCGCACGTTCGCGCGGACGAGGCCGGCGGTCTCGGCGAGCACAAAATCGCCGAAGGGATGGCCCCAGCGGTCGTTCAGCTCCTTGAAGCGGTCGCGGTCCCACATGACGACCGAGAGCGCCCGCCCGTAGCGCTTCGAGCGACGGAACTCGGCCCCGAAGCGGTCGAAGAACGCGCGGCGGTTGAGCGTGCCGGTGAGCGGGTCTCACGTCGCGAGGCACTCGAGCTCGGCCGGCGCCTCGCGCAGCGCGGCCGCGGTCTGCACGAGGCGCCGCTCGTGCTGCAGCGACTCCCGGCCGTTCGCCACGAGTTGCACCACGAGCAGCGCTGAGAGCACGGCGAGCGCGAGCGCCCCGGGCAGCACGCCGAGCACCGGGCGTCGCCACGGCGAGCCGTCGTCCCCGGGCGCGACGAGTTGCGCGGCCGCGATGACCGCCAGCGCGAGCGCGATGCCGGCCACCGTCGGCCAGCGCCCGCGCAGGCGCGCGGTCACGTCGCCGCCTGCCGCTCGAGCACGACCCGCAGCAGCTCCTCAAGCGACTCGATGTCGGGTCGCGCGCGTAGCGCCTCTACGACGAGGCGATCGGCCTCGCGCGCGGTGTACTGCAGCGTGGTGAGCGCGGCGACCGCGTCCTCGCGTAGGTCGGGCACCGCCGGCGCGGACGCGGCGCGCGCCGCGTCCGGGCGCAGCAGCGCCTCCTGCAGCAGCCTGCCGCTGAGCGTCGCCACGATCGTCTGCGAAAGGCGCGCCCCGATCCCGGGGAGCTGCTGCAGCGCCTTCGTGTCCTGCGCCTCGATCCATCGTGCGATCTCGGAGACGGGGCGCGTGAGCGCGCGCACCGCCTTCGCCGGACCGACGTCGGGCACCTCAATGAACTTTCGGAAGAACTCGCGCTCGACCTGGTGCTGGAACCCGATCAGCAGCGGCGTCGGGTTGCGCTCCGAGACGTGGTAGTAGGTGTAGAGGTGCAACTCGTCGCCCGCCCCGCGCGACTCGATCCATTCGCACGCGAACGCGGGGATGAGCACCTCGTACGTCACGCCCTGGACGTCGATCCACGCCGTCGAGCTCGCGGAGTCCCAGCGCGCGAGGCCGCCGCGCAGCGCCGCGATCATGTCCGCGCCACCGGCCGCGTGGTCACGCGCGCGCGAGCGCGTCGGCCAGGCGCGCGTCGGCGAGGCGGGTCAGCGCAACGGCGAGCGCGTCGGAGACGTCGGCCGGGTGCGGCGGCTCCACGAGCCCGAGCTGGATCATCACGAGCCGGAGCACCTGCTCCTTCGGCGCGCCGCCCCAGCCCGTGACCGTCTCCTTCACGGCGGTCGGCGGGAATTCGAAGACGGGGAGCCGCGCCGCCGCCGCCGCGATCATCGCGGCCGCGCGCGCCTCACCGATCGCCATCGCCGAGCGGACGTTCTCGGCGACGAACTGCTGCTCGATCGCGAGCTCCGATGGTCGGTGGCGATCGATCAGCGCACGCACGCCGTCGTGGATGCGCGCGAGCCGCTCCGCGCGGGGCTCCCGCGGACGGGTGCGGATGACGCCGCTCGCGACGAGCAGGACCGCGGCGCTGGTCTCCTCCACGACGCCGTAGCCGGTGGCCGTGAGTCCGGGGTCGATCCCGAGCACGCGGCGGGACGCCTTCGTCAACGCGGCCTCCTCGGCCCCCCGCCCTCGAGAGTCTACGCCGACGCGGCCTCCAGCACCTCGTCCGGGAACTCCGCGTTGGAGTAGACGCGCGATACGTCGTCGAGCTCGTCGAGGCGCTCGAGCAGCTTCAGGGCTGCAATCGCCGCCTTCTCGTCGAGGCGCACGGTGTTCTGCGGGAGCCGCGAGATCTCGGCCTTCTCCACCGTGAGCCCGCCGTCGGCGAGTGCCTGGCGCACGCCCTCGAGGGCGCCCGGCTCGGTGATCACCTCGACCACCGCCCCGTCGCTCGAGACGTCGACGTCCAGTGCGCCGGCCTCGATCGCCGCCAGCTGCACGGCGTCGGTGTCGGCCTCCGAGGCATCCACCGTGATCAGCCCTCGCAGCTCGAACTGCCAGGCGACCGCGCCGTTCTCGGCGAGGTTGCCCCCGCTGCGCGAGAACGCCAGCCGCAGCTCGGCGACCGTGCGGTTCCGGTTGTCGGTGACCACCTCGACGATCACGGCCGTCCCGCCGGGGCCGAAGCCCTCGTAGACGACCTCCTCCAGGCGATCGGCGTCCCCGCCGCCGGCGGCGCGCTGAATCGCGCGCTCGATGTTCGTGTTCGGGACGTTCGAATCCTTCGCCCGTGCGACGGCAAGCCGGAGCGCCGCGTTGGTCGACGGGTCGGGATTGCCGCGCGCGGCGATCGTGATCTCGCGCGCGAGCTTCGTGAAGAGCTGGCCGCGCTTCGCGTCGGTGGCGGCCTTCTTGTGCTTGATCGACGACCATTTGGAGTGACCGGACACGTCACCGCTCCAGGGGACTCTCGGGGTGTGCGATGGCGAAGCGATCCTAGCAGCCGGCTCCACAGGTGTCCGCGCCTCGCCCGGCGGGTCATGCGCGCGAGGCGGGCCGTCAGCCCGCGGCTGGCGGCTCGAGCACGACGTTGTCGATGAGGCGCGTGCCCCCGAAGCGCACCGCGAGCGAGAGCAGCGCCGGGCCCCCGACCCGGCCCTCGAGCTCTGCGAGGCTCTCGGAGTCCGCAAGCGAGACGTAGTCGATCCGCGCGAGCGGCTGGGCCTCGATCTCGTCGCGCACGAGGCGGCGGAGGGCCTCCGCGTCGCGCTCGCCGGCGACGAACGCCTCCTCGGCACGCCGGAGCCCGCGCGAGAGCGAGAGCGCCTGCGCGCGTTCCTCGGGTGAGAGGTAGACGTTGCGCGACGAGAGCGCGAGCCCGTCCGGCTCGCGCACCGTGGCGCAGTCGACGATCTCCACCGGCAAGTCGAGGTCGCGCACGAGGCGGCGGATCACCCGCAGCTGCTGCGCGTCCTTGCGCCCGAAGTAGCTGCGGTCGGGGGTGACGACGTTGAAGAGCTTGGTGACGATCGTCGCGACCCCGTCGAAGTGGCCCGGGCGGTGCGCACCCTCGAGCACGCCGGTGAGCCCGCCGACGCGGACCGCGGTGCTCGTGCCGGCGGGGTACATCTCGTGGAGCGGCGGGATGAGGATGAGGTCGGCGCCGGCGGCCTCGCAGAGCGCGAGGTCGCCTGGTTCGTCCCGCGGGTAGCGCTCGAAGTCCTCGTTCGGTCCGAACTGCATCGGGTTGACGAAGATCGAGACCGCGACGGCGGCGCACTCGGATCGTGCGCGCTCGATCAGCGCGCGGTGGCCCGCGTGCAGGTAGCCCATCGTCGGGACGAACCCCAGCGGGGGGCGCGCGCCGCGACGCAGCGCGCGGAACTCGGCGATCGTGCGCGCGATCTGCATGGTGCGCGGCGGGGCGATGGCGGCGGTCAGGCGGTGCCGGGCGCGCCCGGCCGCGAGGCTGCCTCCTCCGCGAGCTCCGCAAGCACGCGCTCGGCCTGGCTCATGTCCTCGGCCGGGGAGGCGGTCATCCGCTTGATCAGCTCGAGCGCGCGGTCGTCCATGTAGAACGACTCCTTCTTCGTCGGGAACACGCCGGACTCGACCTCCGCGCGGTAGGCCTCGACCGCGCCCCGGATCACCGCACCGACCTCGGCGAAGCGGCGGGCGTGCTTCGGGGTGAACGCGTCGTAGAGCCCGAGCAGGTCGTGCCAGACCTGCACCTGACCGCTGCAGAACGGCCCCGCGCCGATACCGATCGTCGGCACCTTCACGCGCTGCGTGATCATGTGCGCGAGCGCGGTCGGCACGGTCTCGAGCACGATCGCGTACGCGCCGGCGGCCTCGAGCGCCTTCGCGTCCTCGATCAGGTGCACGGCCTCGCGCGGGGTCTTCCCCTGAACCTTGAAGCCGCCCAGCACGTTCACCGACTGCGGCGTGAGGCCGATGTGCCCCATCACCGGCACGCCCGCCTCCACGAGCCGCGCGACGGTCTCGGCGGAGCGCTGGCCGCCCTCGAGCTTCACGGAGCTACAGCCGGTCTCTTGCATGATGCGCACCGCGTTGCGGAGCGCGTCCTGCCAGCCGGACTGGTAGGAACCAAACGGCATATCGACGACGACGTGCGCGCGCTGAGCGCCGCGCACGACCGTCCGGCCGTGGTGGATCATGTCGTCAACGGTCACCGGGACGGTCGAGTTGTACCCGAGCACGACCATGCCGAGCGTGTCGCCGACCAGCAGGATCGGGATGCCGGCGCCGTCGGCGAGCTTCGCCGTCGGGTAGTCGTACGCGGTCAGCATCGCGATGCGCTCCCCGCGGTCGCGCATCTGCTGCAGCTGGGTGACGGTGACGCGGCTCATCAAGGGACCTCCGTCTCGGTCTCGCGATCCAAGCGGAACGTACGCGCGGCCGACGGCCCTCGCAGATCGCTGGCCGCCCCTCCGGGGTCGACCGCCGATCCGGGCCGTCGCTGGCGCCAGTATAGGTGGGCCAAAACGCCTGTCAACGAATATCGATCACCACGCGCGCCGTTACCGACGGCGGCGTCGCAACCACTCACCCGCGGACGGCACGCCGGCGAGCCCCGTCGCGAGGCGCACCCCGCGCAGGATCGCGCGCTCCAGCGCGAGCGTCGCCATCGCTTCGAGCGCGCCGTACGCGCCCTCCTCGACGAGCGGCGCCTCCCCGGTGGCGAGCGCGAACACGACGTCGCCGTCGCCCGGCGCGTGCACCGGCCAGATCGTGCGCGCGAGCGCGTCGTGCGCGACCGTCGCGAGGCGGTTCGCCTGGGTCTTCGTGAGCCGCGCGTTCGTGGCGACGACCCCGAGCGTCGTGTGCTCCGGGACGGCAGGTGGAGGGGGCGGCTCGCCCGGCTCGTGCCAGCGACGCCCGGCGCGGTAGATCGCCTCGACGTCGAGGAAGCCGCGACGGCCGGCGCGGGGCGCGGCGACCAGCTCTGCGGTGCGTGGGTCGCGGATGGCGCCGACGGCGTTCACGGCGGCGAGCGCCCCGACGACCACGCCGGTCTCCATGCGCTCGCTCGCGGAGCCGAGCCCGCCCTTGAGCAGCCGCTCGTGCCCCGCCGCCTTCGCGACGGTGGCGCCCGTGCCGGCACCCACGCTGCCCTCCGCGACGGCGCCCGCCGTCGCCCGCCGCGCGGCGCGGTAGCCGGCGTCGGCGTCGGGATGCGCGGGGCGCCCGATGCCGAGGTCGAACAGGATCGCGGCCGGGACGATCGGGACCACGTGGTCGCGCATGCGGAAGCCGACGCCGCGCTCGGCGAGGTAGCGCATCACCCCGGCGGCCGCGTCGAGCCCGTAGGCCGAGCCGCCGGCGAGCACGAGCGCGTGCACCTCCTCCACCATGTTGCCGGGGCGGAGCAGCTCGGTCTCGCGCGTGCCGGGCGCGGCCCCGCGCACGTCGACCCCGCCGACCGTGCCCGGCGGGCAGAGCAGCACGGTGCAGCCGGTGGCGGCCCGGCGGTCGGTCCAGTGGCCTACGCGGATCCCGTGAACGTCGGTGATCGCGTCGCGCGGCTCCGTCATCCGGCCCCCAAACCGCGCGGCGCGGCTCAGACAGCCTGGGGCTGCGCCTCGAGCAGGCGGGTCGGGACGACCTGGTCGATGAACGAGATGCAGCGACCCATGTAGGTCTCGGTGGCCCGGACGTAGTGGCGGCAGTGGTCGACGACGTCGGGAATCGTCCACACCCGATCGCGCGGGTCGAGCGAGGCCGCCGCGAGGTTGAGCGTGTGCGAGACCGGGACGACCGTGTCGCCCTCGGCGTGGATGAAGAGCACGGGGACCTCGACGCGGTCGACGACGGCGATCGGACGGAGCTCCGTCGGGTCGGCGTGGAAGAAGCGGCGCGCGAAGATGCACGCGAGGCGGAAGAGGTAGCGGGGGACGTGCGGCGATCGGTATCGCAGGTACTCCTGCATCGAGGAGAACGAGGAGTCGGCGATCACGCCGACGGCGTCGATGCCGCGCGCGGCGACGGCGATCGAGAGCGCGGCGCCGAGCCCGAAGCCGTGCAGCACGATCGGGAGCGAGCCGGTCCGCCGGCGGACGTAGGCAGCGGCGGCCTGGAGGTCGAGCCGCTCCGCCTGCCCGAGGCCGTCGCGGCGGCCGGTGGACTCGCCGCGGCCGCGGAGGTCGAACGCGAAGACGTTGAAGCCGCGGCGCACGTAATCGCGCTGCAGGCGAAGGAGCCCCTGCTCCTGATCGGCGCGGGTGCCCTCGTGGTCGTGCACGATGATCACGGTCGCGCGCGCACCTGGGGAGTCGAGGAACCAGCCGCGCAGCACGAGGCGGTCGGCGGTCAGGAACTGGACGTCCTCGTAGCGGAGGCCGAGGTCCCCCGGGGTCCCCTGGACGCGCCGGCGCTTCGAGCGGGTGAAGCTCTCGGCGAGGTACAGCGCGGCGAGCGCGTGGAAGGCGACGACGGCCAGCAGAAGAAGAGCCGCGAGGATCAGGAGCATCGAGGGGTCCCTCCCCCCGGGCCGGTCGCCCGGTCGGAGATTGTGCCGGCGCACACTATCAGCGGCCCCCGAGGCTCACAAGAGGTCTATCTCCAATCTTGCGGCACGTATCCACAGACACCCACAGAGAGACGGGTCCGCGATGAGTCGCTGCTGCGGCTATCCCCGATCTTGCGGCACTGATCCACAGACCCCCGCTTCCGGCCGAGCGGTGGGGTCGCGGCCCTTCGACGCGCGAGAGAGGCCCCGGACGAGTGCGGAGGCACGCCGTCGCGGGCCAGCGGCGCCCGCCAGCGACCGGGAACACCGCGGCCAGCTCCGGCCGTGTTGACTCACCCTGCGCTCGACCGGCTCGACCGGCTCGACCGGCTCGACCCGCGCCGGGGGCGGCGCTGGCACCCCGGACAGAGGTGCGTCCCCCGCCCGGCGACGCGCGTCTTGACGATCGGGCTACCGCACCGGTCGCACGGCTCGCCGTCGCGCCGGAAGACGTGCACACGCACCTGGTGGAGCCCCTGCGCTCCCAGACCGTCGCGGTAGTCGGAGAACGACGACCCGCGGTCGCCGAGCGCCTCCTCCAGCGTCTCGCACACCGCGGCGTGCAGGCGCGCCGCACGGCGCGGGCCGACTGCATCCGCCGGGGTGCGGGGGTCGATCCCGGCGATCCAGCAGGCCTCGTCGGCGTAGATGTTGCCCACGCCGGCGGCGACCGCCTGGTCGAGCAGCACGGCCTTCACGGGGGCGGTCCGCGTCGCCAGCCTCGCCGCCAGCCACGCGGGCGAGAACTCGGCGTCGAGCGCGTCGGGCCCGGTGTTCGGCATCGCCTCGCGCGGGTCGGCGACCAGGTGCCAGGTCGCGAACTTGCGCATGTCGTTCAGGCGCAGCGAGTGCCCGTCGTCGAGGTCCACGCGCGCGCGCTCGAAGCGTCCCGCCTGCGCGGTGGCGGTCGTATGCACGATCGAGCCGGTCATGCGGAGGTGCAGCACCCACGTGCGGCCGTCGTCGAGCCGCGCGAGGAGGTACTTCCCGTGGCGGGCAAGGTCGTCCACGCGCCGGCCGCTGAGCTCGCGCGCGAGCGCGGCGGGCGCGTGCGTGATCGCGAGGCGCTCCGCGCCCGCGTGGATGCGTACGGCAGTGAGCGTGCGGCCGACGAGCAGCGGCGCGAGGTCGCGGCGGATCGTCTCGACCTCCGGGAGCTCCGGCATACCGCCATGCTAGCCCGCGGCCGCGCCGGCCCAAGCCCGCGACCGACCACGTTCGTTGACGCTCCCGGGACGCCGCCCTACCGTCGGATCATCCGGACGGGAGGAGGACCGCGGATGCGACGAGACGCTCTCCGGCGGCCCGCCCCCGTTCACCGACTCCTCCGCTAGCACGGGTTCCGAGGGTCGACCGAGATCGCGGGCGCGCCGCCCGCGACGTCTCCATGCGCCCTCGAGGAGACCATGCGCACGTCACCCGCCCGCATGCTGAGCGTGCTCGCGACCTACCTGTCCGGCCTGCGCGGACCGGTGGCGCTGCTCGCCGCGCTGCTCGTCGGCGGGACGGCGATGCAGCTCGTCGGGCCGCTGATCGTGCGCGCGTTCATCGACGGCGCCCTCGCCGGCGACGCCGCGCGGCGGCTGCTCTTCCTCGCCGCGCTCTTCATCGGCGCGACGGTCGCGGGGCAGGCCTTCGCCGTCGGCGCCGCCTACCTCAGCGAGCACGTCGGGTGGACGGCGACGAACCGGCTGCGCGCCGACCTCGTCGCGCACTGCCTGCGGCTCGACCTGCCGTTCCACCACGGCCACAGCCCGGGCACGATGATCGAGCGCATCGACGGCGACGTGACCGCGCTCTCGAACTTCTTCAGCCAGTTCGTGATCCGCATCCTCGGCGGGCTGCTCCTGCTGGCCGGCGTCGTCGTGCTGCTGCTGCGCGAGGAGTGGCGCGTGGGCGCCGCGCTCGGCGCCTTCTCGCTCGTGTCGACCATCGTGCTCACGCGCGCGCGCGGCTTCGCGGTGCGCTCGGTGAACGACGAGCGCGAGGCGGCCGCCGACCTCTACGGCTTCGTCGAGGAGCGCCTGGGCGCCGTCGACGACATCCGCGCGAACGGCGCCGGCGGCTACGTCATGCGACGCTCGTACGATCACGGTCGGCGGCTCGTCTTCGCCGCGCGGCGCGCGCAGGTGATGAGCGCGAGCGTCTGGTCGCTCGCGACCGTGCTCTTCGCGCTCGCCTACGTGGTCGTGCTCGGCGTCGGAGCGCTGCTCCTCCAGGCGGGCTCGATCACGATCGGCACCGTCTACCTCTTCTTCCAGTACACGCAGATCCTGCGGCGCCCGCTCGAGCAGATCGCCGATCAGCTCAAGGACCTCCAGCGCGCCGGCGCCGCGCTCGGCCGCGTGCACGAGCTGATGACCACCGCGTCGCGGATCGAGGGTGGGGCCGCGGCACCCGCGGCCGCGGGCGGCGCGCGCGTCGAGTTCGCCCACGTCTCGTTCGCGTACGACCTCGCCGAGCCGGTCCTCACCGACGTCGACCTCGCACTCGCGCCCGGCGAGGTGCTCGGGGTGCTCGGCCGCACCGGGGGCGGCAAGTCGACGCTTGCGCGGCTGCTCGTGCGCTTCTACGACCCGACCGCGGGTGCGATCCGGGTCGACGGCCTCGACCTCCGCGACTGGCCGCTCGACGCGCTGCGCCACCGCGTCGGGGTGGTGACGCAGGAGGTGCAGCTCGTCGCCGGGACGGTGCGCGAGAACCTCACGCTCTTCGACGCGGCGATCCCGGACGGCCGCATCTTCGAGGCGCTCGAGACGCTCGGGCTCGGAGGGTGGCTGCGCTCGCTCCCGCTCGGGCTCGACACGCCGCTGGGGTCGGGCGGCGAGGGGCTCTCCGCGGGGGAGGCGCAGCTCGTCGCGTTCGCGCGCATCTTCCTGCGCGACCCGGGCCTCGTGATCCTCGACGAGGCCTCGTCGCGGCTCGACCCCGCCACCGAGCGGCTGACCGACGTCGCGGTGTCGCGCCTGCTCACGGGACGCACGGGGATCGTGATCGCGCACCGCCTGCACTCGGTCGAACGCGCCGATCGCCTCCTCGTGCTCGAGCACGGGCGCGTCGCCGAGCTCGGCGCGCCGGCCGCGCTCGCCACCGACCCGGCCTCGCGGTATGCGGGGCTGCGGAGGGCCGCGCGAGGGGTGGCGGCCGGATGAGCGGGACCTGGTCGCTCGCGTGGCGGCTCGCCCGCTACCGCCCGTGGCTGTTCGCCGCGAGCGTGCTGCTCTGGGCCGGCGTGCACTCGCTGCCCGTCACCACGGGGCTCGTCACCGGCTTCTTCTTCGACGCGCTCAGCGGCCACGCCCCGCTCGGGCTGAACGCCTGGTCGGCGCTCGCGCTGCTCGTCGTCACGGAGGCGGTGCGCGTCGCGGTCCACTTCGGCGCGGTCGTGGTCTGGATGTTCAACTGGCAGATCCTCGAGGCGGTGCTCCGCACGAACATGCTCGACTGGGTCGTGCGCGGCCCCGGGGTGCACGCGCTCCCCGGCTCGCCCGGCGAGGTCGTCTCACGCTTCCGCGACGACGCGGAGGCGTTCGTGCAGTTCATCGACACCTGGCTCGACGTGATCGGCACCGGCATCTTCACGGTCGTTGCGGTCGTGGTGATGGCCGCGATCAGCCCGGCGATCACCCTCGTCGTGCTCGTGCCGCTCGCGGGCACCGTCGCGATCACGCGGCTGCTCACGTCGCGCATCCGCCGCTACCGGCGCGCCTACCGCGAGGCGACGGCGAACGTGACCTCGTTCATCGGGGACGCCTTCGGCGCGGTGCAGTCGGTGAAGGTCGCGGCGGCCGAGCAGCCCGTGACGGCGGCGTTCCGGCGGCTGAGCGACGTGCGCCGCCGCGCGGCGGTGCGCGATCGCGTCTTCAGCGAGCTGCTCGCGTCGTACAGCCTCAACGCGGGCAACATCGGCGTGGGGATCGTGCTGCTGCTCACCGTGAACGCGATGCGCGCCGGGAGCTTCACGGTCGGCGAGTTCGCGCTGTTCGCGAGCTACCTCTTCTGGCTGACGGGGCTGCCGCGGTGGGTGGGCTGGCTGCTCGCGCGGCACCGGCAGGCGGGCGTCTCCGTGGAGCGCATGACCGCGCTGCTCAAGAACGCGGCGCCCGGCGCGATCGTCGCACCGGCGCCGCTGTACCTCGACGGGCCACCCGCCGCGCCCCCGCCGCCCGCCGCCGCCGAGGATCGCCTCGAGCGGCTGGAGGTGCGCGGGCTCGCGCTGCGCTACCCCCGCAACGAGCGCGGCGTGGAGGGCGTCGACCTCGAGATCGTGCGCGGCTCGTTCACGGTGCTCACCGGCCGGGTGGGGGCGGGCAAGACGACGCTCGTGCGCGCGCTACTCGGGCTCGCCCCCGCCGGCGCCGGCGAGGTCCGGTGGAACGGCCGCCCCGTCTCCGACCCTGCGAGCTTCTTCGTCCCGCCGCGTGCCGCCTACACCCCGCAGGCGCCGCGGCTGCTCAGCGAGACGCTCGCCGACAACGTGCTGATGGGGCTCCCCGCCGGCGGCGGCGCGATCGAGTCCGCGGTCTGGCGCGCGGTGCTGGAGGAGGACGTCGCCGCGATGGAGCACGGCGCCGCGACGCTGCTCGGGCCGCGCGGCGTGCGGCTCTCGGGCGGCCAAGTGCAGCGCACCGCGGCCGCGCGCATGTTCGCTCGGCGGCCGGAGCTGCTCGTTTTCGACGACATCTCGAGCGCGCTCGACGTCGAGACCGAGGCGACGCTCTGGGAGCGGCTGTTCGCGGACGGCGCGGCGACGTGCCTCGTGGTCTCGAACCGCCGCGCGGCCTACCGCCGCGCCGACCGCATCGTCGTGCTCGCCGGCGGGCGCGCGGTTGGCGACGGCGACCTCGCGACGCTGCTCGCGACCTGCGCGGAGATGCGCGTGCTGTGGGACCAGGCCGGGGAAGACGCGGCCTCGCCGGAGCCGCAGCGCGGGCTCGCCGCCGGGGACTGAGCGCGCTACTCCCAGTCCCCCCAGGAGCGGCCCCACTTCTCCTCGAGCTCGAGCGGGACGGCCAGCTCCAGCGACGGCATCAGGCGGTGCGCGAGCTCCCGGACGTCGTCCAGCTCACCGCGCGGCAGCTCGAAGATCAGCTCGTCGTGGACCTGCAACACCATGCGTGCCAGCCGGCCCTTCGCCTGTCGCTCGAGCAGCTCCGCGTCGATCCGGTTCATGGCGATCTTGATGATGTCCGCAGCCGTCCCCTGGATCGGCATGTTGATCGCGATGCGCTCGGCGGCCTGCCGCACGTTGCGGTTGCCCGCGCGCAGGTCGGGGATGTAGCGACGGCGCCCCGTGAGCGTCTCCGCGTAGCCGCGCTCCCGTGCCTCTGCGACGACCCGCTCGCGCCACTCCTGCACGCGCGGGTAGGCCTCGAAGTAGGCCTCGATGAACGCATCCGCCTCGTCGCGCGCGATACGCTCGCGCTGCGAGAGCCCGAACGCGGTGAGCCCGTAGAGGACGCCGAAGTTGAAGACCTTCGCGCGGCGGCGCATCTCCGGCGTGACGTCGCGCTCGTCGACGTGGAAGACCCGCGCGGCGGTCGTGCGGTGGATGTCGCGGTGCTCGGCGAACGCGCGCCGCAGCTCGTCGTCGCCGCAGATGTGTGCGAGCACGCGCAGCTCGATCTGCGAGTAGTCGACGGAGAGCAGGATCGGGTCCGTGCCGCAGTCGCGCGCGACGAAGGCGCGCCGGACCGCCTGGCCGATCTCGGTGCGCACGGGGATGTTCTGGAGGTTCGGGTTGTTCGACGAGAGCCGGCCGGTTGCCGCGGTGACCTGCGAGAAGACCGTGTGCACGCGGCCGGTGCGCGGGTTCACCTGCTCCGGGAGCGTGTCGACGTAGGTCGACTTGATCTTCGTGAGTTCGCGCCATTGGAGGATCGCGTCGACCACCGGGTGGGCGTCGCGCAGCGGCTCGAGCGCGTCGGCGTCGGTCGTGTAGCCGGTCTTCGTGCGCCGCGTGCGGGGCAGCCGCAGCTCGTCGAAGAGGACCTGCGAGAGCTCCTGCGGCGAGCCGAGCTTGAACTCGTGGCCGACAGCGTCGTAGGCGGCACGCTCCACCTCCTCGATCCCGCTCGAGAGCTCGCCGTCGAGCGCGCGCAGCGCCCTGGCGTCCAGCGCGACGCCGCACTGCTCCATGCGCGCGAGCACGGGGATGTGGGGGAGGTCGATCTCCTCGTAGACCCGGTCCAGATTGCTCTCGCGCAGCTCCCCGGCGAGCAGGTCCGCCAGGCGGATCGTCGCGTCGACGCCCCCCGCGGCAAACGCCCCCACGACGTCCGGCGCGGCGCGCGAGAACGGGATCGCCTTGCGGCCGGTGCCGAGGATCTCCTTCGCCAGCGGCAGCTCGGCGCGCAGCCGGTCGAAGGCGAGTCGCTCGAGCGAGACGTTCGCGTCGCCGAGCAGGTACGCCGCGACCTGGGTGTCGAAGTCGATCGACGCGGTCAGCACCTGCTCCTCGGCGCCGGCGAGCGCGACGAGCCCGTGCTTGCCGTTGTGCGCGATGCGCTCGATCGCGTCGCTCGTGAGCAGGGGGGCGACCGCGCCGAACACCGTCGCGCGATCCAGCTGTTTGAGCGCCGGCGCGCCGTCCGTCTCCCCGATCGCGAGGCTGCCCTGTTCGGCGGGGGCGGCGCCGGCCCGGTGGCCGAACGGCACGTACCAGCCGCGTCCCTGCTCGGTCGCGATCGCGACGCCGACGAGCGCGTCCGCGGCCCGCACGGGGTGCTCGTCGTCGGAGACGACCTCGAACGCGAAGCGCTTCGCCTTCTTCGCCGCGGCGACGAGCGCGTCGAGCTCGCGCTTCGTCGTGATCACCGCGTGCTCGCCGACGAGTGCCGACGGCTCCGCCGGCGCCTCGCGCACGCGGCTCGACTCCGGCAGGCGGTCGATCAGACTGCGGAACTCCATCTGCTGGAAGAGCTCGAGCACGACGTCGCGGTCGTAGTCGGCGAGCTCGGCGGCGGCCAAATCGAGCTCGACGCCGGGGACGTCGCGCACGATCGTGGCGAGCTCCTTCGAGAGCCGCGCGTCTTCGGCGCCCTCCGCGAGCGCCTTCTGCGTGCGCGGCGGCGTCACCTCGTCGAGGTGATCGAGCATCTCCTCGACCGTGCCCCACTGCTCGATGAGCGTCTTCGCGCCCTTCTCGCCGATGCCGCGCACGCCCGGGATGTTGTCCGAGGTGTCCCCGGTGAGCGCCTTGTAGTCGATCATCCGCACGGGCTCGAAGCCCCATCGCTCGCGCACCGCCGCCTCGTCGTATATGACGTAGTCGCGCTGGTAGGGGCGGAACATGTACGCGCGCACACCGGGGCGCACGAGCTGCACGAGGTCGTTGTCGAGCGTAACAACGACGACCTCGATCCCCCGCTCGGCGGCCTGCTCGACGAGCGTGCCGACGACGTCGTCCGCCTCGTAGCCCGGGCGCTCGATGAGCGGGATGTGGAAGGCCTCGAGCAGCTCACGCACACGCGGGATCTGCGGGCGGAGGTCGTCGGGCATCGGCTGGCGCTGCGCCTTGTAGCGCTCGTCTCGCTGGCGGCGAAAGGTCTCCTGGGGCGAGTCCCACGCGGCCACGACGTGGGTGGGCTTGAGCTCGTTCAGCACCATCAGCAACGTGTTGGCGTAGCCGAAGACGGCGGCCACGGGCTCGCCCGTGCGCCGTACCGTGAGGATGTCCCGCAGGGCAAAGTAGGAGCGGAAGATGATGCCGTGGGAGTCGAAGACGACGAGCAGCGGCTCCCGCCCGTCGCGGGTCGTCGCGTCGCCGGTGTGCTGAGCGGTCACGGGCGCGAGTATAGACCTCGGTCCGGCCCGGCCGGAGACGGGCGAACATCCCCGGATGCTGAGCGGCGCGCATCGTAGAATGCCGCGACATGCTGCGATTCCGGTCGCTTCCCGTGCTCGCCCTTCGCCGGATGGCGGGGAACTGGCGGCTGCTGACGAGCGTCGTGATCGGCACGCTCGTCGCCGCGGCCATCATCTCGGCGACCGCCATCTACGCGGACGCCATCCGCGACCTCGGGCTGCAGTTCGCGCTGCGGCAGCGCCCGGTGATCCACCTCGACGTCCGCGTCGACCAGAGCAACGTCAACGTCGGGGCGGACACCTACCAGGCCTCCCGGGCGCGGGTCGACCGCGCCGTCGACGCGGCGATCGGCGGCGTCTCGGGCGGGCTCGTCCGCGAGGCGCGCAGCGCGACGTTCTTCCCCGCACCGGCGGGCCGGCGGGCGAACCTCGCGGACCCCGAGCGCGATCGCGCGAACCTCTACTTCCGCTCGGACATCGAGCACCATATCGACGCGGTGGCCGGCCGCCTGCCGCCGGTGCTCGCGCGCGGCGCCGACGGGCCGATCCCGGTGGCGATCGGCGAGGAGACCGCTCAGCTGCAGGGGCTGCGGCTGGGCGACCGGCTCGACCTCTTCCCGTTCTGGGACGAGAAGGCACCCCCGGTGCGGGTCGAGATCGTCGGCCTCGTGCGCGTGCGCAGCCTCGACGACCGCTACTGGACGGGGGAGCGTGAGCTCGTCGACGCGCGCCGGCGCTCCTGGGACACGATCCACATGCTCGTCCCGGAGGCGACGTTCTTCGGGTCGCTCACCGAGCGCGTCCCGACCATCACCGCGGACTACTCGAACGTTTACCAGGTCATCTTCACGGAGCTGAACTCGCGCAACGCGGTGCCAATCGCCGACGCGCTCTCCGGGCTCGAGCGGGTGCTGAGCGCCACCGAGATCCGCCCGCGCGTGCACACCGAGCTCACTGAGGTGCTGCGCACCTACGACCAGAAGCTCTTCTTCACGCGCATCCCGCTGCTCGTACTGCTGCTCCAGATCGGCGGCATCGTCGCCTATTACCTCGTGATGGTCTCGACGATGCTGATCGAGCGGCAGGCGGCGGAGATCGCGACGCTGCGCAGCCGTGGCGCGACGACCGCACAGCTGCTCGTGCAGTACGCGGTCGAGGGGCTGATCCTCGCGGGGCTCGCGGCGCTCACGGGACCGCCGATCGCGGCGGCGGTGATCTCGGCGCTCGGGCCCACGCCAGCGTTCTCGGCGCTCTCGGGCGGCGGCCCGCTCGCCGTCACGATCTCCACCGCCTCGTACGTGCTCGCCGCGGTCGGCGCGCTGATCGCGTTCAGCTCGCTGATGATCCCGGCGTGGCGGGCCACGCGCACGACGATGGTGGAGTTCAAGCGCACGACTGCGCGGCCCCGGCCGACACCGCTCTTCCTGCGCTACTACCTCGACGTCGCGCTCGTGCTCGTCGTCGCGATCGTCTTCTGGCGGCTCTCGCAGGAGCAGCAACTCTTCACCGAGTCGCTCTTCGGGGAGACGCGCGCCGATCCCTTCCTGCTCACGACGCCGGCGGTCTTCATGCTCACGGTCGGCATCGTCTTCCTGCGCCTCTTCCCGCTCGCGCTGCGCGCGGTCGCCTGGCTCGTGGGGCTGACGCGCAGCGTCGCCGTGCTCGTCGGGATGCGCTCGCTCGTCCGCAACCCGACGCACTACACCCGGCTGATCCTCCTCCTGATGTTCGCGACGGGCATCGGCATGTTCGGCGCGACCTTCTCGGCGACGCTCGATCAGTCCTACCGCGACCGCGCGGCCTACGCGGTGGGCGGCGATGTGCGCGCGGCGGAGCTCCGCCGGCTGCAGGGCGTCGGCGACGACGCGTTCCTGCAGGCGATCGCGAAGGTGCCCGCCGAGGTCGCCTCGCCGATGGTGCGCCTCGACGGCTTCCTCGAGTCGCGCGGGAGCGCGACGAACGTGCAGCTGCTCGGCATCGATCCCGCGACGTTCGGCCGCGTGGGGTTCTTCCGCGACGACTTCGCGCTCACGCCGCTCCCCGAGATGCTCGGCACGCTCGACGGGAACGCGACCCGGCTCGAGGGGATCCACATCCCCGACGGCACGCGGCAGGTCGGCCTGTGGCTGAAGGCCGCCGACATCCGCGGGGCGATCGGCGTGGGGGTGACGCTCCGCGACCGCACCGGGCGCCCGCTGAACATGAACTTCGCCTTCCCGCGACCCGGCGACCCCGCCACCGAGGGGTGGCGGTTCTTCGCCGGGGACCTCGAGCGCCCGCTCAACCGCTTCGGGACCGAGGTGCGCGAGGCCCCGCTGCAGCCGCCGATCACCCTGCACGCAGTCTTCATCACCACGAGCAGCCGCATTGCAGCCCAGCGCGGGGTGGTCCTGTTCGGCCCGCTGCTCGCCAGCCCGGAGGCGCCGCCGCGCGGCAGCCAGCCCGCGCGCGAGCTCGAGTCGCCGTTTCCGGGCGCGAAGCTTGTGCACGACTTCAGCGCGCCGGCGTTCGAGGTGATGCAGGGTTACCGTCGCTTCGTGGTCCCCGACCAGGCGCGGCCCGAGCGCACCGACGTGCCGCCGGGGGGAGCTGCCTCGATCCACTATTCCTGGCTCGACACCTCGCTCTCGCCGCCGACGCGCGGGCTGCGTCAGCGCACCGACGGCCAGCCCGTCGCGATGTACCTGGCGCGCGACGCCGCCGCGGCGCTGGAGCTCGCTCCGGGCGACACCGCGAACCTCTCGATCGCAGGCCGCTTCGCGACCGTGCGCATCGCGGGCCTGATCGAGTACTTCCCGACCTACAACCGCAACTCCTCTCGGGACTCCTTCGCGCTCGTCGAGGCGAGTCGCATCATTGCCGCGGCAAACGCCTCCCCGCCCGATCGGATCGTCGCGTTCAACGAGGTCTGGTTCCGCACGCGCGCGCCGGAGGCGACGCGAGCGGCGCTCGCCGAGCTGGACGCGCAGGTGATCACGGACGTGGTGACCGAGCGCCTCACGCAGCAGGACGACCCGCTGGTGGCTGCGGGGTGGTCAGGGATCCTCGCGATCTCGTTCGGGGCGGTGCTGCTGCTCTCCGCGATCGGGTTCGTCGTCTACTCGTACCTGACCGCGCAGGAACGCAGCCTGGAGTTCGCGATCCTGCGGACGCTCGGGTTCTCGCGGCCGCAGATCTTCGCGCAGGTGGTGTTCGAGCACCTCTTCGTGATCGCGGCCGGGATGGGGCTGGGGACGCTCGTCGGCCTGCAGATCGGCCGCTACATGATGGACTTCCTCGCCACCGACGAGCGCGGGCTCGAGGTGTTGCCGCCGTTCCTGCTCGCGGTGTCGTGGCCGGGGATCTTCCTCGTCTGGGGCATCCTCGGCATGGTCTTCGTTGTGACCATTGGATCCGTGGTGCTACTGTACTTCCGCCTCGCTGTCCACCGAGCCCTTCGGATTGGTGACGTCTGACTCGATGGTGACCCACACCCGCGAGGTGCCTCAGGGCGCGCGCACGTACATCCACTGCGAAGACCTCTTCAAGATCCATAAGACGCAGGAGCTGGAGGTCGTCGCCCTGCGCGGCCTCGACCTCAAGGTCGAGCGCGGCGAGATGATGGCGATCGTCGGAGCGTCCGGCTCCGGGAAGTCCACGCTGCTCAACATCCTGGCCGGGCTCGACACGCCCTCCGCGGGCAAGATCTTCGTCGGTGACCGAGACCTGCTCACGACGACCGAGGAGGAGCTCGTCCGCTACCGGCGTTCCGAGGTGGGCTTCGTCTGGCAGCAGACCGGCCGCAACCTGATCCCGTACCTGACGGCCCAGCAAAACGTCGAGGTCCCCATGATCCTCGAGGGCGACACGCGCGCGCAGGCGAAGCGCCGCGCGGAGCACCTCCTCGAGATCGTCGGGCTGATCGACAAGCGCCGCCACCGGCCCGAGCAGCTCTCGGGCGGGGAGCAGCAGCGCGTCGCGATCGCGGTCGCGCTCGCCAACGACCCCCCGCTCCTGCTCGCCGACGAGCCGACGGGCGAGCTCGACAGCGCCACCGCCGACGAGGTGTTCTCGGTCTTCCGAGACCTCAACGAGCGCACCGGAGTCACCGTCGTCATCGTGACGCACGACCGGGCGATCACGCGGCGGGTCGACCGCGTGGTGGCGATGCGCGACGGCCGCACGAGCAGCGAGATCGTGCGCCACGTCTCCTTCGCTCGCGGCGAAGGCGAGGTGGTCGAGGAGTTCGCGGTGGTGGACCGCAGCGGCCGGCTGCAGATCCCGCGCGAGATGGTCGAGGAGCTCGGCATCGGCGACCGGGCGCGGCTCTCGCTCGGCGAGGATCACGTCGAGGTGCGCCCGGAGCGGCCGCGGGAGCGCGAGGCGCCGCGCTGGAGGCGCCGGTGAGCGCGCGCCGTGCGGACGTGACCGCAGGCGGCGCGCCCGCGCCGAACACCGTGCCCGCCGTCGACGCGCGCGACGTCAGCCGCACGTTCCACCTCGGCGCCGAGGTCGTCCGCGCGGTCGACCACGTCTCGCTCGAGGTGCCGGCCGGGCAGTTCCTCGCGATCGTCGGGCGCTCCGGCTCCGGCAAGACGACGCTGCTCAACCTGATCGCCGGGCTCGACCACCCGGAGAGCGGGCAGATCTTCCTCGAAGGGCGCGAGATCACGCGCTCCAGCGACCGCGAGCTCACCAAGCTGCGACGCCACACGCTTGGCTTCGTCTTCCAGTCGTTCGGCCTGCTCCCGCTCCTGTCGGCGGCGGAGAACGTGGAGCTCGCGCTGCGCATCGCCGGCGCCGGCGTGCGCGAGCGGATGGAGCGCACGCGCGAGCTGCTCGAGCTCGTCGGGCTGGGGCCGCGCGCGGATCACCGGCCGTACGAGCTCTCAGGCGGCGAGCAGCAGCGCGTCGCGGTGGCGCGCGCGCTCGCCAACCGCCCGCGCATCCTGATCGCCGACGAGCCGACCGGGGAGCTTGACTCCACCACCGGCGCGCAGATCTTCCAGCTCCTGCACGAGGTCTCGGCGGGGGGCGTCACCGTGATCACCGCGACGCACGACCCGTTCGTGATCGAGCACGTCGATCGCGTGCTCGAGATGTCCGACGGCGCGCTGCTGCCCGAGGGGCGGGGCGTGATCGTGGCGCAGACCCGCCAGGGGCAGGCCGCGCCGCCGCTGCCGCCCCCCGCGATCCGCCCGCCCGCCGGACCGCCGCCCCCGGGCTAGCCCGATGCCGCGCGTCCTGCACGTCGTCGCCGCCCGCGCGAAGCCGGGCGTCGACGCGGAGGCGCGCGACCGCGCACTCGCGCTCGCGCACGCGCTGCGCGAGGCGCCCGCGGTCGAGGCCGTGATCGTCGCCGCGTCCGAGGAGCGCATCATCGTCGCGACCTGGCTGCCCGGGCGCGAGGCGCTCGAGCCGTTCGCGGCCTCCACCCCGCACATGCAGTTCGTCATGCGCGGGCTCGCGCCCATGATCACCGGCATGTGGAGCGCCTCCGTCGAGACCGAGGCCGGCCCCCCGCCCGCACCGGCCGCGCTCTGGGTCTTCGCGCTCGGAGCCGCGGACGTCTACGAGTGGCAGGTGCGCGAGATGCTCGGCGACGTCGCCGCGCTCCCCGGGCACGCCGCAGCCGGGCCGACCGTCGAGGAGCGCGAGCGCTACCGCGCCGGCGGTGCCGTCGCCCTCGCCTTCGCCGAGGTTGGGCCCTTCGAGGAGGCGCTGCGCGAGCGCCGGACCGCGTGGGCCGGCCTCGCGGAGGCACTCGAGGAGG
>VGNK01000017.1 GCA_016866055.1 Chloroflexota bacterium
CCAACCACGGCAAGCGCGGCGTGCTCGCCGACGCCGCGACGGTCGAGGCGCTCGCCGCGGCCGCCGACGTCGTGGTCGGCGACTTCTCCCCCGCGGGCTGCGCGGAGTCGCGCGTGCCGCGCGCCGCCTACGACGCGCTGGCCCCGGCGCTGGCGGTCGTCTCGGTGACCCCGCTCGGGCTGCGCGGCCCGCGCGCCGGGTGGGCCGCGTCCGACCTCGTCGTGCAGGCGGCGAGCGGGCTCATGTTCATCACCGGCGAGTGGGACCAGCCGCCGATGCAACTCCCGCCCTACGCGGCGGCGATGGCGGGCGGGGTCGCCGGCGCGGGCGCGGCGATGGCGGCCGTGCGCGCCGCGCGCCGCAGCGGCGATCGGCATCGCATGGACGTCGCGATGGTGGAGGCGCTCGCCGCGCACGCCTACGCGCAGACGAGCGCGTACGTCTACCGGGGAGAGGTGCCGCGCCGCGAGCAGCGCATCAAGCAGGCGCTGCGCATGGTCCCGGCCGCCGACCGCTTCGTGTACTGCGCGCCGGGCGCGGTCGCGAACGTCGACATGCGCGGCGTCGCCACGCTGATCGACGAGCCGCGCCTCGCCGAGGAGCGCTTCCAGACCGCGGAGGGCCGCATGCGGCACTGGGACGAGTACCTCGCGCTCTTCGTCCCCCCGTTCGCGCGCCGCACCGCGCAGGCGTGGTTCGAGGAGGCGGAGCGGCTGCACCTGACGTTCGCGCTCGTGCAGACGGTCGACGATCTCTTCGCGTGCTCGCAGCTGTCGGCGCGTAGAATGCTGCGCGAGGTGCCCGGCCCACGCGGTGAGCCGGTGCGCATCCCGGGCAGGCCGTTCCAGATCGAGGGCGGCCCGCCCGAGGCGAGCCGCCCGGCGCCGTCGATCCCGGGCGAGCACACGGCGGAGGTGCTGCGCGAGTGGCTCGGGCGATGAGCCGCGCGGGCACGCGCCGCCGGAGGGAGCAGCCATGACCACCACCCGCCGCAGCAACGAGCATCGCATCGTCGCGTTCCTCGACGGTCCCGACTCGCTCAACATCGGCAACGTGATCCACTCGACCGAGGGCGCGAAGCAGTACGGCTACTCCGGCGCGCTCGTCGGCGGGGTCACGGTGTACGGCTGGGCGACGCCGGCGATCCTCGAGGCGCTCGGCGACGGCTGGCTCGACCGCGGCTGGGCCGAGATCGCGTTCCGCCACCCGACCTACCCGGGCGACGAGCTGATGATTCGCGTGGAGGGGGACGGCGCGGCGGCCTGGTCGCTGCGCATGACGAAGCCTGACGGGAGCGACGCCGTCGTGGGCACGCTCGGCCTCGGCGACGCGCCGTGGCTCGGCGAGCTCACACTCCCGACGCGCGTGGAGCCGGAGCCGCGCCTTGAGACGCTGCCGCGGCTCACGATGGAGATCGCGCCGGTCGGGCAGGACCTCCGTCCGATGCGCGTCTCGGCGACGCCCGAGGAGCTCCGCGCGTACGCGATCGAGAAGCAACGCTCGCAGGACCCGCGCTTCGTCGGCGAGCAGCCGCTGCTACACCCGGGTTGGATCGCGGCGCGCATCACGCCGCTGCTCCATCACTCGTACGACTACGGACCCGCGATCCACGCGAAGAGCCACATCCAGCACCTCACGCGGCCGCAGGCGGGCGGCGCGGTCACCGTGGCCGGTCGCTTCGTCGACACGTACGAGCGCAAGGGCCACCACTACGGGATCACGCACGGGCTGATCCTCGCGGCCGACGGCCGCCGGCTCGCGCAGATCCAGCACACGACGATCTACGAGGTCGCGAAGCGGGGCGGGGCGTAGCGCGGCCGATGGCGAAGGCGCTCGACGACCTCCGCGTCCTCGACCTCTCGACGTCGTACGCCGGCGCGTGGTGCACGCGCCTGCTCGGGGACTTCGGCGCCGACGTCGTCATGCTCGAGCCGCGCGCGGGGCACCAGCTGCGGCGGCTCGCGCCGTTCGCGCCGGACGGGCGCTCGATCCCCGCGCTCTACGTGCAGGCGAACAAGCGCGCGGTGGCGATGGACGTCGAAGACGGGCGCGCGCGCCCGCTGCTCGAGGCGCTGCTGCGCGAGGCCGACGTCGTCGTCGAGAGCTACGCGCCCGCACGGCTCGCCCAGCTCGGGCTCGACCACGCGGCGCTCGAGCGGCTGCGCCCGGGCGTGATCCTCTGCTCGATCACGCCGCACGGGCAGAGCGGCGAGCTCGCGGGCGTCCCCGGGAACGACCTCACCGCGTTCGCGCGCGGCGGGTGGGCCTCGATCAACGGCAGCGCCGACCGCGAGCCGCTCAACGGCAGCGCGTTTCAGGCCTCCTACGGCGCGGGGCTCGCCGGCTACGCCGGGATCGTCTCCGCGCTCGTCTGGCGCGACGGCCACCCCGGCGAGGGGCAGCACGTCGACGTCGCCGAGGTCGAGGTCGCGGCGTCGACCTTCGCGCCGGCGCTGCTGCGCAGCCTCTACCACGCGGAACCGCATCCGCGCCGCGTCAGCGCCGATATCGCCGCCGGCCCCGTCCCCGTCGCCGACGGCCACTTCGCGCTCACGATCAGCCGTGCGCACTTCTGGCGCGACGCGATGACCCTGCTCGGGCTGCACGACCTCGCCGAGGACCAGCGCTGGGAGGCCGGCTGGTACCGCCAGCAGCACCGGGAGGAGTACGTCACGCGCGTGCAGGAGCGGATGGCGGGCTGGAAGAAGATGGAGCTCTTCGACGAGCTCGCCGTGCGGCGCGTCGTCGCCGGCCCCGTGCTCACGATGGAGGAGCTCGTCGCGAACCCGCACCTCGCGGCGCGGGGCTTCTGGGCGAAGGCGGCCGACGATCCGGACGGCCCCACCTACCCCGGTGCGCCGTTCAAGCTTCCGGCCTCGCCGTGGGGGCTCGAGCGCCGCGCGCCGCACCCGGGCGAGCACACGCTCGAGGTGCTCGGCGCGCTCCCCGGCGTGGACGAGCCGCGGCTGCGCGCGCTGCTCGACGCCGGCGTGATCGGCCTCGCGGTCGCGGCGCCGCAGGAGGCGCGCGCGTGAGCGGGCCGCTCGAGGGCGTCCGCGGCATCGTGCTCACCCAGGCGTGGGCGGGCTCCTACTGCACGCAGCTGCTCGGGATGATGGGCGCCGACGTCGTGCAGCTCGAGGTGCGCAAGCGGCTCGACTCATGGCGCGGCTCGTACGACGGGCCGATGCCCGCCGCGCTGCGCTCGGTGCCCACCGCGCAGCACGCCTGGAACTGCAACCCCGCGTACAACTCGGTCAACCTCAACAAGCGCACCGCGACGCTCGACCTCGCCACCCCCGAGGGCGTCGACGTCTTCAAGCGGCTGCTCGTGCACGCCGACGTCGTCGCGGAGAACTTCTCGCCGCGCGTGCTCGGCAACCTCGGGATCGGCTACGAGGTGATGCGCTCGGTGAAGCCCGACGTCATCCTCGTCAGCCTCTCCGCCTACGGCCACACGGGGCCGTGGGCGAACGTCCCCGGCATCGGCGGCACGATCGAGCCGACCTCCGGGATGTCCGCGCTGCTCGGCTACCGCGACGGCGCGCCGATGAACTCGGGGCAGATGTACCCGGACGCGGTCGCCGGCCTGAACGGGTTCGCGGCCGTGTTGACCGCGCTCCACCACCGGCACCGCACGGGCGATGGGCAGTACATCGACCTCTCGATGCAGGAGGCGAACCTCATGTTCGTGGGCGACGCGGCGCTCGAACACGTGCTGACTGGGGCCCAGCGCCCGCGGCTCGGCAACCGCCATCTCACGTTCGCGCCGCACGGGATCTACCGCTGCGCCGGCGAGGAGCGCTGGATCGCGATCGCGGCGGAGAGCGAGGCGCAATGGGTCGCGCTGTGCACGGTCGCAGGGCACGGCGAGTGGCGCGCCGACGCCCGCTTCGCCGACAACGCCGCGCGCAAGGCGAACGAGGACGCGCTCGACGCCGCGATCGGCGCCTGGACCGCCGGCGAGGGCCGCGACGCGCTCGCACGGCGGCTCGGCGCGGCCGGGGTGTTCGCGGCACCGGTGCTCGACGGCCTGGAGGTCGCGCACGACCCGCACCTGCGCGCCCGCGGCTTCATCGCCGAGGTCGACCATCCGGAGGCCGGGCGCTGGCCGCAGTCGGGCGTGCCGGTGCGCTTCTCGCGCACACCGGTCGCGGTCACGCGGCCGGCGCCACTGCAGGGGCAGCACAACCTCGAGGTGTTCGGGGAGCTGCTCGGGATGAGCGGGGCGGAGTACGAGGCGCTCGCGCGCAGGGGCGTGAGCGGGGTCGGGCCCCCGGATTAGAGCGACTCGAACGCGGCCGCCGCCGGCCCGGAGTAGCTGGCCGTGCCGGTGGCCGAGCCGGACGAGTCCACCCGTGTCCTCCGGCGAACGCTCGACCGTGCTCGATCGGCTGCGTGGGTCGCCGCTGGAGCGGTCGGCTGGCGGGCCCCCCGCACCTCAGGGGGACCGGCTCGCGTACCATGCGCCCCATGAACCGACGCGCGTTCCTCCGCCTGAGAGCCCCGGGTCTGCGTCCTCTCCGGCGCGGTCGCTTTCGGCGCCGGGCGAACGGGTGCTCACGCCGATGTCTCACGTTTTGCGAAGGGCTGGTGTACGCGGTACGCCGCCGAGGAGTTTGAGCAGGCGGTGGGCACCAGACCGGGCGTCGACTGGGGCGGGAACGCGGGTGCCCGCGTACAGCAACGCGTCTGGGTGGGTCCGAACCTCGGACGTGCAGTCCGCGCGCGTGAGCGCGATCGCGGTCTGGTCCGACGGCGGATCCGGACACGTCGCCATCGTGCGCGCGGCGCCGGCGAGCTCGGTCACGATCGAGGAGATGAACTGGGGTGACCCGAAGAAGGGGTGTACGTCGCGGGACTCCCGCTGCTACGGGCAGACCGTCAACTTCGGGATCGCCACGCGGCGAACGCTCACGTTCGACGCGATGCGAGCGCGGGGGCGCAACGGCACGTTTCGCTTCGTCGGGTACATCCATCCCGAACGGGTGTCGCGTCCGCGCACGCGAGGCTGAGCCGGTGGCGCGACGCTTCAGGCCCCAGGCGCTCAAGCCCCACGGCGCTTCCACGGACGGCAAGCCCCGGCGCGGAGGCTCCGCCCTCGGGGCAACGTCGGCTACCTCAGACACAGCGCGTGAGGCATCAGACCCCGTCGCCGACGGGGCGGACCCTGCAACCCGGCGCGGAGAGCGGACCCCGCGTAGGCGCCGGGGGCACGGGGGCGGGTGGGGCGTGCCCCGCCCGCCTCGCGCGATGCCCGGCCCGTCGCGCCCGGTGGCGTGCGCGATCGCTGCCCGGCAGCCGGCGTCGAGGCGGGCCGAGCGGGAAGGACGTCGCCAGTGAAGTTCGGGCTTTTCTACGAGATGCAGCTCCCGCGCCCGCTCGATGCCGAGAGTTGGGACCCCGACGCCGAGCGACGGCTCTTCGGCGAGATGATCGAGCAGGTCGAGCTCGCCGACCGCCTCGGCTACGACTACGTCTTCTTCGTCGAGCACCACTTCCTCGAGGAGTACGCGCACTCCTCCGCGCCGGAGATGGTGCTGGCCGCGCTCTCGGGGCGCACCTCGCGCATCCGCCTCGGGCACGGCGTGATCCAGATGCCGCCGTCGATGAACCACCCCGCGCGCGTCGCCGAGCGCATCGCCACACTCGACGTGCTGAGCGGGGGACGCGTCGAGTTCGGCACCGGCGAGGGCACCTCGGACACCGAGCTCAACGCCTTCCACGTGGGCCGCGCCGTGAAGAAGTCGATGTGGGAGGAAGCCACGCGCGAGTGCGTGAAGATGATGGTGCAGACCCCGTACGAGGGATACGAGGGCGAGTTCTTCTCGATGGGGCGGCGCAACGTGATCCCGAAGCCGCTGCAGCGGCCGCACCCGCCGCTCTGGGTCGCGGCCTCGCGACGCGAGACGACGATGCTCGCGGCGCGCTTCGGCATCGGCTCGCTCGGGTTCGGATTCGAGACGCCGGAGGAGACCGCCGAGCGCGTGCAGGAGTACTACCGGCTGGTCCGCGAGGAGTGCTTCCCGATCGGCGTCGCGATCAACCCGGGGTTGCTCGTGCTCAACCAGTTCATGTGTGCGGAGGACGACGAGGAGGCCGTGCGCCGCAGCGCGAACGGGCCGGGGTTCTTCTCGTACTCGCTCGGGTACTACTCGACCTCCGGCGGGACCGCGCGTGACGAGCAGGGGGTCTCGCTGATCGAGCGCCATCAGCCGGGTCGCACGAACATCTTCCGCAACTTCAGCGCGCTGCCGCAGGAACAGAAGGACGGCCGCCGGCAGCTGCAGCAGGCGCGGCTGCTCACCCAGGAGGAGATCGCGGCGCAGGAGCCCGAGGGCGAGACCGCCCGCGCGCTCTTCCGGGCGGCGCGCAGCGGCTCGGCGATCGGCTCGCCTGACACGATCCGCCGGAACATCGCGCGCTACGAGGACGCGCACCTCGACGTGATGGTGCTGAACGCGCAGTGCGGCGACCGCCGGCACGAGCACATCATGGAGGCGATCGAGCTGTTCGGGACGCAGGTGATGCCCGACTTCCAGGAGCGCCACGAGACAAAGCACCGTCGGTGGCGTGAAGGCCAGCTCGCGGGCGTCGAGCTGCCGGTCAACTCCTCCATCTAGGGCGCGCTCGAGGGATCGCCATGCCGAGGTGGGAACGGGTCGCCGACGCCGAGGCGCGCGATCTGCTCGCGAGGGCCGAGCGCGACCTGCGCGGCGGCGACGCCACGGCCTCGGTGCACGCCTGTTGCGACGCGTTCGTGCGGCTGATCGCGCTGCGACCGGAGCTGCTGCAGGCGAACATCCCGGGGGATCACCTGATCCACCACCGCCAGTTCCCGCGCCTCGGCGCCGACCTGTACGACGTCGACGGGCGCCCGGCGATCCGCTTCGAGCGGCAACGCTTCTCGACGGGCGACGCGATCACGTACTTCGAGTTCACGATCGACACCGCGCTGAGCGAGCAGCTGTAGGAGGCCGGCGGGCCTGCGCGGTCCCCGCGTACGAAGATGCCGCGGCCCGTCTCGGCCCGGCGAGGGTGGGAGCAGACGATGCCCGACTACACGCAGATCCGCTACGAGGTGGCCGATCGCGTCGCGCGCGTGACGCTCGACCGGCCGCGCTACCGCAACGCGCAGAGCCGCCGCCTGCTCGAGGAGATGGACGACGCGTTCGCGCACGCGGTCGAGGATCGCGACGTCGGTGTGATCGTGCTGATGGGCGCGGGCGACCACTTCTCCGCGGGGCACGACCTCGGGACGCCGGACGAGCTGGCGGATCGGGAGCGGCGCCCGGCGGAGGAGGGGATGCGCGGTCTCTACCGGCGCTCGTGGGACCTGAACATCGCGAACTCGATGCGCTGGCGGAACCTCCCGAAGCCGACGATCGCCGCGGTGCAGGGCTACTGCATCTTCGGCGGCTGGATCATCGCCTCGGCGATGGACATCATCTTCGCGGCCGACGACGCGATGTTCCTCGGTACGAACTTCCAGTACTTCTCGATCCCGTGGGACGTGCCTCCGCGCCGCGCGAAGGAGTTCCTCTTCGAGAGCCGCTTCCTGGGCGCGCGGGAGGCGATGGAGCACGGGCTCGTGAACCGCGTCGTGCCGCGCGCCGAGCTCGAGACCGAGACGATGGCCTACGCGCAGCGCGTCGCGGAGAACGACCCGTTCCAGCTGCGGATGATCAAGCTCGCGGTGAACCAGGCGCAGGACGCGCAGGGGTTCACGCCGCACATCTACGGCGCGCACGCGCTGCACATGCTGAGCAGCGTGGGGGAGTCGGACCCCGGGTACGCGCTGCGGCGGCCGGACGTGAAGCGCCGCCCGATGGTGCAGCGCGCGCTCGAGAACTACGAGCGGCACCGCGGCGCGCGGGGCGAGGGGGACAGGTCCGGGGCGTAGCGCGCGCCCGCGCGCGGGCGGCAGGCAGGAGCAGGAGGGACGCCGCATGGCGCCGAGGAGCCGCGGTGAGGTCGATGTCGCCGTCGTGGGCGCGGGGAACGCGGCGCTCTGCGCCGCGCTGGCCGCGCGGCAGCGCGGGGCGCGCGTGCTCGTGCTCGAGAAGGCGGCGCGCGAGGAGCGGGGCGGCAACACCTTCTTCACCGGCGGCGGCTTCCGCTTCCCGTACCGGGGCATCGACGACATTCGCGCGCTCATCCCGGACCTCTCGGACGAGGAGGTCGCCGGAATCGACGTCGGCGCCTACCCGGAGCCGGAGATGCGCTCCGACCTGATGCGCGTGACCGAGGGGCTCGCCGACCCCGGCCTCGTCGACCGGCTCGTGGGGACCGCCTACGACACCGTGCGCTGGATGCGCGAGCGCAACGGGCTGCGCTGGGTGCTGATGTACGGGCGCCAGGCGTACCGCGTCGAGGGGAAGCTCCGCTTCTGGGGTGGGATGGTCATGGAGGCGGTGGGGGGCGGCGCCGGCCTCTCCGATGCGCTCTTCGAGGCGGCCGAGGGGCAGGGCGTCGGGGTGCGCTACGGCACGAAGGCCGTCTCGCTTCTCACCGACGAGCGGGCAGCGGTGGTCGGGCTGCGGGTGCGCGACGACCAGGGCCTCGGCGAGGTCGCCGCGCGGGCGGTGGTGATCGCGGCCGGGGGCTTCGAGGCGAACACGGAGATGCGCACGCGCTACCTGGGGCCCGGGTGGGAGCTCGCTAAGGTCCGTGGAACGCGACATAACACTGGAGACGGGATCAGGATGGCGCTCGACATAGGCGCGCAGCCGTACGGGCACTGGTCGAGCGCGCACGCCGTCGCCTGGGACCTGAACGCCCCGCCCACGGGCAACCGGCGCATCGGCGACCTCTACCAGAAGCACTCTTACCCGCTCGGGCTGATCGTGAACTTGCGCGGGGAGCGCTTCGTGGACGAGGGCGCGGACCTGCGCAACTACACCTACGCGAAGTACGGGCGGGAGATCCTGGGGCAGCCGCAGGGGGTCGCGTTCCAGCTCTTCGACCAGCAGACGGTGGCGATGCTGCGCGACGAGTACCGCATCCGCGAGGTGACGAAGGGGGAGGCCGGCACGATCGGCGAGCTGGCGGACCAGCTCGGGATCGACCGCGCGGGCCTCGAGCGGACGGTGGCCGCCTACAACGCCGCCTGCCGGCCCGGGCGATTCAACCCGGCGGAGCGCGACGGGCTGCACACGGAGGGCATCGACCCTCCGAAGTCGAACTGGGCGCTGCCGCTCACCCAGCCGCCGTACGTGGGCTACGCCGTGACGTGCGGCATCACATTCACGTTCGGCGGGCTGCGCATCGTCCCCGCCACCTCGCAGGTGCTCGACACCGAGGACCGCCCGATCGCGGGGCTCTACGCGGCTGGCGAACTCGTGGGCGGGCTCTTCTTCCACAACTACGCCGGGGGCTCGGGGCTGATGGCGGGCGCCGTGTTCGGGCGGACCGCCGGCGGGGCGGCGGCGGAGGCGGCGATGGCGGGTCCCGGCGAGCGCCGCGGGTGAGCGTTCCCGGCGAGCGTGGGGCGTCAGCCCCATGAGCCGAGCCACGGGGACGAGGCACCGGCTCAGCCCGCTCACGCGGGCCGCTCGCCGGTGAAGGCATAGAATCCCCCCGTACCGGAAGGAGCCCCCCATGCCCGCCCCCGTCTACATCCTCGGCGGCTACCAGACCGACTTCGCGCGCAACTGGATGAAGGAGGGCAGCCACCTCGTCGCGATGATGGACGAGGCCGTGCACGGCGCGCTCGACGCCGCCGGCGTCGAGCCCCGCGAGATCGAGGTCGCCCACGTCGGCAACTTCGCCGGCGAGCTCTACGCGAAGCAGGGCCAGCTCGGCGGGTTCTTCGGCGAGATCGAGCCCGCGCTCTCGGGCATCCCCACCTCGCGCCACGAGGCCGCCTGCGCCTCGGGGAGCATCGCGATCCTCGGCGCCTCCGCCGAGATCGAGGCCGGCCGCTACGAGACCGCGCTCGTGCTCGGCGTCGAGCAGATGAAGACGGTCGACCCGGTCACCGGCGGCGACTTCCTCGGCACGGCCGGCTGGTACGAGGAGGAGGCGAAGGGCGTCGAGTTCCCGTTCCCGAAGCTCTTCGCGCGGCTGGGCGACGAGTACGAGCGACGCTACGGGCTGAAGCAGGAACACCTCACGCGCATCGCGGAGATCAACTTCGCGAACGCGCGCCGAAACCCCGGCGCGCAGACGCGCGGCTGGTTCACCGACGCGAACCAGTCGGAGCAGCTCAACTCCGGGAAGTACGTCGCGCCGGTCGCGGGGCGGCTGATGGTGCGCGACTGCTCGCAGATCACCGACGGCGCAGCCGCGATCGTGCTCGCGTCCGAGCGCTTCGCGCGCGCCTACGCGCAGCGCCGCGGCATCGCGCTCGACGAGATCCCGCGCATCCTCGGCTGGGGCCACCACACCGCGCCGATGCGGTTCGAGTCGAAGATCGCGGAGAGCCGCGAGGACCCGTACGTGCTCCCGCACACTCGCCAGGCGATCGTCGACGCGTTCCGCCGCGCCGGGCTGCCCGACGTGTGGGCGGTGCAGGCGATCGAGACGCACGACTGCTTCACGACCTCCGAGTACATGGCGATCGACCACTTCGGCCTCACCGAGCCCGGCGAGTCGTGGAAGGCGATCGAGGAGGGCGTGATAGACTTCGACGGTCGGCTCCCGATCAACCCGAGCGGCGGGCTGATCGGCGGCGGGCATCCGGTCGGGGCGACCGGGACACGGCAGGTGCTCGACGCGGTGCGCCAGGTGACCGGCGCGGCCGGCGACTACCAGGTCGAGGGCGCACAGAAGGTCGCGACGCTGAACATCGGCGGCTCGGGCACGACGAGCGTCGCGATGGTCGTCGGTCGCTAGCGGCGAAGGGGGACGCATGCCCAGGGCCGTCGAGGGGAAGTACGACATCGAGGTCGTGCGCCGGGAGTGGATCGGGAAGGCGACCGATGCGCGCCGCGGCCGCTACCCGGTCGAGCACGACCCGATCCGGCGCTACTGCCACATGGTCGAGGATCGCAACCCGCTCTTCCTCGACCCGGAGTTCGCGGCGGGCACGGAGTACGGCGCGGTGATCGCGCCGCTCGGGATGGTCGGCTACTTCGCCGGGAACGGCGCCTGGCCGCCGCTCGAGGAGCGCAACCTGCTCGCCGAGGTGCCGACGCGCGGGGTGCGGCTGATCAACATGAACACCGACTGGGAGTACCTGAAGCCGGTGCGCGTGGGCGACCGGCTCACGACCCAGACGGTGCTCACCGACATCTTCGAGAAGCCGATCCGGCTCGACCCGAAGGCGGTGTGGATCGTCACGGAGAACCGGATCACGAACCAGGACGGCGAGCTCGTCGCGGTCGGCCGCAACACGCTGCTGACCCACCGCACGCCGGAGGCGGTGGCCGCGGACGCGGCCGGCATGGAGGGGGCGCGCGCATGACGACCGCGACGGGGCAGCGGTACTGGGAGGACGTCGCCGACGGCGAGGAGCTCGCGGGGTACGAGCTGCGGCTGACGTGGACGAAGATGGTGCAGCAGGTGAGCGGGTCGCAGGACTTCTACCCGGTGCACCACGACCCGGGCTTCGCGCGCGAGGCGGGGCACTCGGACATCTTCTACAACACGAGCTTCACGCAGGCGGCGCTCTCGCGGCTCCTCACCGACTGGGTGGGGCCGGCGGGCTGGGTGCGGCGCCTCGGCTTCCAGATGCGCAAGATGAACATGCCCGACGACCGCCTGCAGGTGAAGGGCGTCGTCACCGGCAAGGCAGAGGGCGACGGCCCACTCGGCGAGGTCTCGATCGACCTCTGGATCGAGAACGACCGCGTCGGGATCACGACGCCCGCCGAGGCGACCGTGCTGCTGCCGCGGCGGGGCTAGGCGCGAACGGGGCGAACGGCCCGCCCACGCGATCCCGGCGAGCGCCCGGCGTGAGCCGGCTGAGCCGGCGCTCGGTACCAGACGGCCGGCTCAGCCCGCTGGCGCGGGCCGCTCGCCGTGGGCGGCGCGCCTACGCCACCACGCCCGCGTCGCGGAGCGCCGCCACCTCTTCGGGCGAGTAGCCGGCCACCGCCGTCAGCACCTCGTCCGTGTGCTGGGCGAACTGCGGCGCGGGGCGCACGCCGGGGATCGGCCGGCGCGCGAAGCGCCACGTCGGCGCGGTCGTGCGCTGGCGGCCGGCGTCCGGGTGCTCGTACTCCGTGAACGCGCCCCGCGCGAGCAGGTGCTCGTCGGTCGTCGCGAGCAGCGGGGTGAGCACCGCCGCCGCCGGCACCCCGGACGCCTGCAGCGCGGCGGCGGCCTCGTCGGGTTCGCGCGCCCGCGTCCACTCCGCGATCGCCGCGTCGATCTCGTCCTGCGCGGCGCGGCGTCCCTCCAACGTCTCGTAGGCGGGTGAGTCGAGCCGCGCGTCGCCGATCGCCGAGCGCAGCCCGCGCCACGCCTCGTCCCCGTCGACGGCGATCGCGATCCAGCGGTCGGTCAGCTCGCCGACCACGCTCCCGTCGAGCCCGAGCTGTGGTCGCGGCGGGCCGTCCGCCGCACGGTAGACGCCGTGCGGCGCGAAGAGCGGGTCGCGGTTGCCGATGCGCACGGGGAGCGGGACCCCGAGCGCCTCCGCGACCACGTACTCGGCGATGAGCCCCGCGATGCCGTCGCGCTGCGGGACGAGCGCGTAGCAGCCCTCGCCGGTGCGCTCGCGCGCGATCAGCGCAAGCCCGAGCGCGCCCGCCGCCGTCACGCCCGCGATCGGATCCCCGTAGGAGATCCCGCTGCGGTGCGGCGGCCCGCCCTCGTAGCCCTGCAGCGCGACGAGCCCGCCCATCTGCTCGATCGACGGCCCGAAGCCGACGCGCGCCGCGTCGCCCCCGCGGTGACCGAAGCCCGGCATCGAGATCACGATCAGCCGCGGGTTCAGCGCGCGCAGCGCCTCGTAGCCGAGCCCGAGCCGCTCCGCGACGCCCGAGCTCCAGTTCTCGACGAAGACGTCGGCGGTCGCGAGCAGCCGCCGCATCGCCTCCATCCCCTCGGGGCGCTGGAGGTCGAGCGCGATGGCGCGCTTGTTGCGGTTGTACTCGTTGAAGTAGGCGCTCAGGTTGACGTCGGGGGCCTTCGTCGCACCCGTCATCGTGCGGATGCCGTCGGGGAAGCTCGGCCCCTCGACCTTGATCACGTCCGCGCCCATGTCGGCCATGAGGCGCGTGCCGTAGGGACCGGCCCAGATCTGCGTCGCGTCGATCACGCGGATGCCTGCGTAGGGGAGCGCGGGGGTTGCCTGCGGGGGCGCGGCGGCCGCTCTGCCCGCGCGCACGCCGCGCCGGCCGGCCGCCGCGCGCGGCTGCGTCCCGGCCTCCGCCCGCGCCTCCGCGCGCACCTTGTCCGTGTGCTCGCCGAGCAGCGGCGCGCGACGGTGGTCGCCGCGGTCGCTCCCGTTGAACTCGACCGGCCCCGCCGGGAGCGGGTGACGGCCGAGCACGGGGTGATCGACCCGGCGCCAGAAGCCCGTCTCGACGAGCGCCGGCCACTCGAGCAGTTCGCGCGGCGTAGGGATGAGCGTGAACGGCGCGCGGAACCTCGCCGCCTCCGCGAAGATCTCGCGCGCGGTGCGCGGCGCGACCCACTCGGGGAGCAGCGTCGAGAGGAGCGCGTTCCCGCCCGGCGACCAGCCGTTGTTGACCGCTGGGTCCGCCTTGAACTCCGGGTGCCCGATGCAGTCGTAGACGGCGCCAGTCTGCCGGGGCATCGCCGCCACGCCGACGTAGCCGTCCGCGCAGCGGTGGATCCCCCACTGCGCGAACATCAGGTTCCCGTTGCGGCCGCCCTCGCTGCCGCGCGTGAGCGCCGCCGGCCCCGCGCCCTCGAGCGTCGCGACCTGCACCTCCTGCATGGAGAGGTCGATCGCATCGCCCGCGCCGGTCGTGCGCGCCGCGAAGACGGCGGCGAGCGTCGCGCCGAACGCGTGCAGCGCCGCCTGCATCTGCGCCTGGTGGCCCGCGGTCTTGAGCGGCGGCGCGTCGGGGTCGCCGCACATCCCGAGCTGCCCGCTGGCCGCCGCGGCGGTGAGCGCGGTCGCGCGCCAGCCGGCGCGCGGGCCGCTCTGCCCGTACGGCGTGACCGCGCAGACGACAAGCTCCGGCCGCGCGCGCGCCGCGGCGGCGAGGTCCACACCGAGCGCCGCGAGCGCCCCGGGCGCGTGCGAGTCGATCACGAGGTCCGCGCGCGCGACGAGCGACTCCAGCGTCGCGCGGTCCGCCGCCTGCGCGAGGTCGAGCGCGGCGCTGCGCTTCCCGGCGTGCAGGGTGGCGGCGAGCACGCTCGCGTCCGGGCCCTCGCCGCGGTGCGGGGGGAGGCGCCGGACCACGTGGCCGCCGGGCGGCTCGACGACGATCACGTCGGCGCCGTACGCGGCGAGCAGCCGCCCCGTGAACGCCCCCGCGACGTCCGCGCTCAACTCGACGACGCGCAGCCCATCGAGCATCGGCCTTCCACCTCCCGCCGCGCGCCCGAGCGGGCCCGCCGGTCCGTCATCCTACCGAAGCCGCCCCTGCGCGCATCCGGGGGTCGCAGCGCGCGCGAAGCCCGCGCACAACGCTGCGGCCCCCGGGTTCGCCCCGGGGGCCGCAGCGTTGTGCGCTCGACGCCGCGGACTACGCCGCGACGGCCGCCCGGTCGAAGGAGAACTCGAGCTGCGAGGAGTTGTCGAAGAACCGCTGCAGGCTCGGGTTGTAGCGGAAGAACATGTCCGCCTTGAAGCCGTCGTCGAGCAGGTTCCTGTGGATCGGCTCGTCGAAGCGCAGGTCGAGCGTGTTCAGCGTCCACTCCTGCGTCGCGTGGCCGTTCTTCTTGATGTCGGCGAGCATCTGCTGCCACTGGTCGGGCGTCATCTCGACGACGAAGTCTGCGTCGCGCATCGCGTTCTCGCTGATTTCGCGGATGTCGTGGATGTCGAGCACGTCGAAGTTCGCCTCGATCATCTTGCGCCCGACCTTGAAGACAACAAGCGCGTTGAGCCGGCCGAAGCGCCTGTAGCGGTCGTCCTGCTTCGTGATCTCGGCGAGCGCCGTGAACCACTCGACGGAGGGGAACACGAGCCTCTTCGCCCTCGGCGCGGACGCCCTCACGCGGGGCGCAGCCTTCGTCGCCGGCGCCTTCGTCGACCTCGCGGGCGCCTTCGCGGCCGCGCGCGTCGTGCGCGCGGCTGGCTTCGCGGCGCGCTTGCCGTTGGTGCTGGACTTCGTGCTCCGCGTCGCCATCAGGTCCCCCTCGCACTGCGTGGTCTGGTCGTCGTCGGGCCGGTCGCGATCAGAAATCGATCGGCTCGCCCGGGTCCTTCGCCGCGTCGAACGGCGTGAGCTTGTTCAGCAGCCGCATCGGCTCGGCCTCGGGGGTCCTCGCCATCTGGTCCTCGACCATGCGCTTGTACATCGGGTCGAGCGCGCGGATCGCGTCGAGTTCGTTGTGCGTGACCGCGAACGCCGAGATCTTGCGGGTGATGTTGGACTTCCCGCAAAACTCGCACTTCGTGGGCTCCGTGCGGCGCGGCGGCCGCACGAGCACCTCGAAATGCGACTTGCAGTCGGCGCACTGGTAGCTGTGCAGTGGCATCACGTGTCCGTCCCCGGCGGTCAGGCCGCCGTCGTGTGCCCGGGCGGCTGGAGCAGCTCGCGGAAGGGCCGGATGAGCTGATCGCCCCGCTCGAGCCCTGCGGCCTTCGCGCGCTGGACGTAGGCGCGCATCCAGTCGCGCTGCAGGCGCCGGACGACCTCCATCCCGCGATCCATGCCCTTCACGCCGCCGCCGAACACGATCGCAAGCGCCTCCCAGAGCACGGGGTCGGCGGCGTCGCGCGCCTGCGCGGCCTCGACGTTCGTGAGCCAGATGCTGAAGGCCGCCTTCTGATCGGGCTTCGCCGCGAGCGCCTGGCGGATGTGGTCGAGCGCGTAGGCGGTGGCGCGCATGCGGTCCGGGATGATGCGCGCCGCGAGCTCGCGGTCGGCCTGCGTGGGTCCGTACGCGGCGAGGTAGCGCAGGATCGTGAGCTGGAGCGCGCCGCGGACGAACCAGAGGCTGAGCACGGTCTGCGACCAGCCCGAGAACGTCTCCATGATCTGGCGGTTCATGCGGCCCGGGCTCTCGAGCATCATCCCGCCGCCGTTGATCATCGCGCGCTTGCGGTAGCCCTCGAACATCCGCGCGGCGTCGAAGACGCACGTCGCGAGGTAGAGCTTCACCTCGTGGTAGCCGGGGCTGAGGTTCTGCAGCCAGCCGGAGACCACCTCGGCCTCCACCGACCCCTGCTGCGAGAGCTCCGTCGCGAGCTGGCAGATCGCGAGCTCGACGTCGTCGGGGAGGCCGTGCGCGGTGTCCCACGGGATGTCGGTCGCGGTCGACCAGCGCCGCGAGATCCCCTCCTCGTAGACGTCGCCGGCGCAGTCGGCCCACTGCTCGTGCTTCTCCTGGAGGTAGTAGCCGCCGATCGAGCCGGCGACCGGCGACGGGTAGGCGCCGCGGGGCCAGCGGTTGCGGTACTGGATGCGGTCGGGGATCTCCGCGTACACGCCGACGTTCAGCGCGTTGATCGTGAGGCCGCCGCCGCGGACGAAGTCCGGCCGCGCGCGGATCCCCCAGCCGGTGGTCTTGTCCATCCAGCTGAGGTCCGGCGCCATCTCGATCGGCGGCGCGCCCGCGCCGGGCTGGGTCTCTCGCGGTCGCTCGGAGCCTGCCTGGACCATGGTCCCCTCCCGGGTTGCCAGCGGCCGCCGGGCGGCCGCGGCGAGTGCTTCATCGGCGACCCCGGTCGCACGCTGGCGCGCGCGGCCGGGCGTCGTTGCGCGCGAGCTAGGCGCTGAGGTACTGCGCGAGCGCGGCGTTCGCACGCCCGTTCTCGAAGCGGTCCCCGATCCCGGCCACCTTCACGCGCTGAATGTACTCCTTGACCTGTCGCTGGCGCACCGCGAGCGCGATGCGCGAGCCCTCTTCGATCGACCCCGCGTCGGAGCCGCCGCCGAGCAGGATCGCGAGCGCCGCGTTGGAGGGCGTCCCGCGCGTCGCCGGGTTCTGGCCACCGGCGCCGCCCACGAGGCCGAGCTCGATCTCGTCGAGGTAGGAGTGGATCTCCTCGCGTCGCGCGGGGTCGGTCTGGGCGAGGTACTGCAGGTGCATCACCCCGAACGCGACGTGGCGCGATTCGTCCGAGGCGGCGAGGCGGTAGATCGCCTTCTCAGCGTCGTTGTAGGACATCCGCTCGCCCATGCGGAAGATGGAGAGCACGAGCCCCTCGCCGGAGATGTGCAGCCGCGCGGACATCTCGGTGAAGTCGCGCGCGGAGTCGATCGCGCCGCCGGCGAGCGCGGCGTTGCTCGTCTGCATCAGCAGCCCGCCGCCGTTGGCGAGCGCGCGCTTGCGGAAGACGTCCAGGTGTCGCGCCTCGTCCATGATCTGGGAGATCAGGAACATGCGCGGCTCGTAGTAGTCCGGCGTCGTCTCCGAGATCCACTTGCCGGGCACGTCGCCGGCGACGAACTCCACCTCGGTGAGGAACGTCGCGAGCTGGCACTCCGCGCGCTCGATCTCGTCGGGGAGCTCCTCGAGCGTCTCCCACGGGATGTCGATCGCCGACGACCACTGGCGCTGCACGGCCTCTTCGTAGAGCTGCGCCGCGTTCTTCAGCCAGATGTCGGACTTCGTCCGCACCGAGTAGTTGCCGACCTTCGGCGCGTTCGCGCGCGTGAGCGAGCCGCGGGGGCGGCCGGTGAGGTTGTAGCTCCACTCGGGGACCTGCGCGAACGGCCCGCTGTCGACGTCCTGCAGCAGGAGCCCGCCGCCGTCGCGTGCGGCGTCCACGCGCGTGCCGAAGGTCTCGCGGGGCGCGAGCCAGTCGAGCTTGTATCCGCGCTCTCGCCCGTAGGCGAGGAGCTGTTCGTACGCGCTCGCGCGCCCGTCCGCGAGGGACGTCTCGGGTCGCACTTCGGTCGCCATGCTCGCTCCTCGGTGTTGCGGTGCTCTGCCGGCGGGTGGTGGGCGTCCGGGTGGACGCTCGGAAACGCCCGCGCTCGGCGCGTGGGGCCTGGGACCGAACATACAGTCTGTATGCGATGCGAGTCAAACCGCGCATGTTGGGCGCGCCCTCGTCCTGGTGCCGGGGCTGGGATTCGAACCCAGATGCCTTGCGGCCGCGGGGTTTAAGCCCGCTGCGTCTGCCGTTCCGCCACCCCGGCGCGCTCTGGATCGTAGGCACGAATCGAGCTGGCCGCGCGCCAACAGGCCGTCGGAACTGATCGACGGGCCCTGGCCGACCGGGTATCGAGCGGAAGGGCGATCACATCGCGACCGCGGCGCTGCATCTGTTCCTCCGGGCACAGTACGGCGGGCGGCGAACTTCCCACGGCGCCGCTTCTGATGGGCGCGGCCGATCTGCCCGGCGTCCCTGGAGGGCCCGGCCTTGCGAACCGCTGCGCGCTCGCTATGCCCCCGTGGCTACCGGCCTCGAATCCGCCGAACGACCTTGGTGTCCGTTGCTTCGGCGCGGCGACGCGCTGAGGCGATGGTGCGGCATGGCGCATCTGTGCAGGGCTGGCCGATGGCGAAGCGGCGTCCGCACCGCCGTCGCTCACGCTGCGCTACCTGAGCGGGGGGCACGTGGAACTCCCGGATGTGGTCTACGCGGGGATGCCGCGCTCACAGTTGCAGTGGCGGGTCTCCGATCACGCTCCGCTCTGGGTGGAGTTCGCGCAGCCGCGCTAGCCGGCGCGCGACCGGGCGCCCGGGGCGGCGTCGCGCCCGCCGCCGATCTGCCCGCGGCGCCGCCGATAGAGTCGTCACGACGGGGCGGCGCAGGCAGCACCTCGTGGAGGTGAGGCATGGCCATCCGCCGCGTCGCCGGTGCGCGCACCGCCGGCTCGACGCGCAGCGGCGCGGCCGGCGTCGCGATGGTGGGGCGTGATGGCGACCGGGTGCTGTGGTGGAGCGACGGTGGGTGCGACTGGGCGGATCCCGAGCTCGCCGCGGCGGACGTGGAGCTGCTCCTCTGGAACCGCCGTCGCCGGCGCGACGCCCAGCTCGAACGGCGCAGGACGACCCGCCTGCGGGCGGACGCGGTGGAGTCGGCGCGCCGCGAGCGCATCCCCGACGAGGTGCGGAGCCTGGCGTGGGAGAGCGACGCGGGTCGCTGCGTGCGCTGCGGCGCCGGGGAGGACCTGCAGTTCGACCACGTGATCGCGGACGCGAAGGGCGGCAACTGCAACCGCGCGAAGGACGGCGCGTTGGCGTGACGGCCTGGGCCCGGGTCCGGCGCACGCGACCCGCGAACCCGGACCGCGCGCTCGGGGCGGTGGGATGACGCGACGAGCCCCCGCCGGTGAGCGGGGCCGCCTGCTGAGCGCGCTGGAGGCCACGGCGGGAATCGAACCCGCGCATAAGGGTTTTGCAGACCCCTGCCTTACCACTTGGCTACGTGGCCTCTCGGGCCAGGAGACCTCGGGTCGCCGGAGACACGGGGCGGCCGTGCGCGCCGCCCGGAGCCGGACCCGGGCAGGGTGTCCTGGTGGGAGCAGGGTACGCGGCGGACGCGGTTGCTGCCAGCCGACGCGCCCGCGCGCCGCGCGACATCGGGCCCTGCTCCCTACGCGCCGGCAGCCTCCCGCTCGCGGGCCCCGCGGGTGACCGGCGTCCTTCGCTAGCATGCGACGCGCGCCGAGCCGTCCAGCGGGGAGGATCCGTCTCGAGCTCGGCGGCGTCGATGGGCCCGCATCGCAGGGAGGTTCCGATGAGCGAAGTGATCTACGAGGTGCGCGACCGGACCGCCTACATCACGATCAACCGCCCGGAGAAGCGCAACGCCCTGAGTCAGGAGGCCACGGACGGTCTCATCGAGGCCTTCGGGGACGTCCGCTCGAACCCGGAGGTGTGGGTCGCGATCCTCACCGGCGCGGGGGACGTCGCGTTCTGCGCCGGGGCGGATCTCGTGCGGATGGAGCAGGGCGCCCGCGGACAGGCCCCGTCCGGACCGCGCCGGATCCGACGCGCCGCAGACGACCTCTACCAGTTCATCCGCCACACCTACAAGCCCACGATCGCCGCCATCAAGGGTACGCGCTCGCCGGGGGCACCGGCATCGCGCTCTCGTGCGACATCCGCATCATGTCGAACCGCGCCCAGCTGGGCTGGCCGCACGCGCTGCGCGGCATCAGCTCGATCAGCGGGCCGGTGCTGCTCGCGCACATGCTCCCCGTGAACAGAGCGCTGGAGATCGAGTACTGCATCGAGTTCCTCAGCGCGGAGCGCTGCCTCGAGCTCGGGCTCGCGAACCGCGTCGTCCCTCACGCCGAGCTGCTCGACGCGGCGAACGAGGCCGCCGAGAAGATCAAGAAGAACTCGTCGGCGTCGCTGCGGCACATCAAGGAAGCGACGATCCGCGGGCTCGAGCTGCCGATCGACGAGCGTCTCCGCGTGGCGCAGGAGCTGAATCGCCGATGCCTCCAGACGGAGGACGCCCGCGAGGGCCTGCGCGCGTTCGTCGAGAAGCCGTCGCCGTCGTGGACCGGGAGCTGAGCGCCGTCCCGGCGTCGCGAGCGCTCGATGTTCCGCGGTCGGGGGGTGCGGCGGCGGTGCGGGGCGGGCGGGATGGAGCGGAAGACGAGGGTCGAACTCGCGACCTCCTCCTTGGCAAGGAGGCGCTCTACCACTGAGCTACTTCCGCTCGCCGCCCTCCGCGCATGCCGCCAGAGGTGCGTTGGTGCCCAGGATGAGATTTGAACTCATACGCCCTTACGGGCACTGCCCCCTCAAGACAGCGTGTCTGCCGATTCCACCACCTGGGCACGATGTCCGCTCTGGCAGGAGTGGAGGGACTCGAACCCCCGACCTGCGGTTTTGGAGACCGCTGCTCTGCCAGCTGAGCTACACTCCTACAGCGGTTCGCCAGTGTAGCAACGCCCGCCCACACGAGGAACCCGCCCGAGGATCTCGGGGCGGCCTACCCCGCGGCGCGTTGTGCGAGCACAGCGCGTATGCGCGGCGGGAAGTTCCCGCAGACCGCGTCCACGCCCGCCTCCACCACGCGCGCGATCTCCTCGGGGTCGTCGACCGTCCACGTGTAGACCCGCAGCCCCCGCCCGTGGGCGGCCGCGACGGTAGCGGGGTCGACCAGGTCGCGCGCGAAGCTGACCGCGGCGAACCTCGCCGCCGCGGCCGCCTCGATCGCGGAGGCGTAGCCGTAGCGCTCCGGCGAGTCGGGGCCGCTGTTCAGCGCAACGGGCACCTCGGGCAGGACGCGGCGGCACGCGGCGCCGACCGCGGGGTCGAACGCCCAGATCCAGCACCAGCCGGCCGCCCCCGCCGCCCGCACGTCGCGCGCGACGGCCGCCTCGATCCCCTCCTGCTTCACCTCGATCACGAGCGTGCACCGCCCGCCGATGCGCGCGAGCGTCTCCGAGAGCGTCGGCACCGGCTCGGGACGGGGGTGGCCGTGCACCGGCCGTACGCGCACGGCGGTGAGGTCGGCGAGCGTGAGCGACGACACCTCGCGGGGGTCGCCCGCCGTGCGCTCGAGCGCGGCGTCGTGCAGCAGCACGACGTGGCCGTCCGCGGTGGCGCGCACGTCGATCTCGACGCCGTCCACGCCGTCGGCGAGCGCCGCGTCGACGCCGGCGAGCGTGTTCTCCGGCATCGTGCCCATGTTCGTGCGGTGCGAGATGACGAGCGGCGGGGGCATGGCGGGCGCCGGGCCGCGACGCGGCGGGGCGCTCAGGCGTGCCGGCCGAGGGTGGGTGGGTGCGGGAACACCCACCACCGGTAGCCGATGAAGTTCCACGTCATGGAGGTGACGAGCGCCGCGAGCTTCGCGAGGTTGAGCGCGAGCGTGCCCTCGGCCCCCGAGACGAAGAGCACGAGCGCCATCGCCGCGTTGTAGAGCAGCAGCCCGAGCAGCGAGATCAGCACGTAGCGGCCGAACCCGCCGTTCCCGGCGCGCTTGCGGAACGTGAAGCGCGCGTTCAGGAAGAAGCTCGACGCGACCGCGACGCCGAAGCCCGCGCTGTTCGCGAGCATGATGGTCACGCCGTCCTGGGACCCGGCGAGCGCCAGCAGCACGTTGAACGTGGTGAAGTCGAGCGCGGCCTTCATCACGCCGACCACGCCGAAGCGCAGCACCATCTCGACCTCGACGTGCGCTCGCCGCGCGTACGGCCGCGCGCGATCCGGGAGCAGCGCGAGCAGCAGCCGTGAGCCGAGCGGCGCGGCGGCGCGCTCCTCGATCGTGGCCACGCGCTCATCCATCGGCGGGCCGCCGTCCCACCAGCACGATGCTGAGCCCGAACGGGACGGGGACGAAGCGCAGCGGCTGCGGGCCGAGCCCCACGATGCGCTCGAGCAGCGCGTTCGCGACGCGCGGAAGCTTCACGAAGTTCGCCTGCGGGTGCTCACGCTTCGGCCGCAATCGCTCGGCGAGGCGAATGGCCATCGCCGCGGGGAAGATCGACGACATCGCGTAGGCGGCGAGCTCGATCTCGAACCCGGCCCGCTTCGCGAGGCGCACGAGCTGCCCCTTCGTGTAGCGGCGCTTGTGTCCGACCGCGACGTCGTGCGAGCTCCAGAGGAACTGGTACGCGGGTACCGTCACGACGAGCGCACCGCCCGGACGCAGCGCGTCGTACATCTCGCGCAGCGCGCGCTCGTCGTCATCGATGTGCTCGATGAGGTCGAGCGAGACGATCGCGTCGCATGAGCCGGGCCGCACCGCGAGGTGCGTCGCCTCCATCGTCGCCACGGTGAGGCCGCGGCTGCGGGCGATGCGGGTCGACTCCGGCGAGGCGTCGGCGGCGAGCACGCGCCCGTTGCCCGCGTAGGACTGGGTCGTGCCGCCGGGACCGCAGCCGACGTCGAGGATGCGCGAGCCGGACGGGACGTAGCGCGAGAGCACGCGCTTGACGATGCGCTGGCGCCCGCGGTGCCACCAGTAGCTCTCCTCGGCGTGCGCGAGCTGCCGGACCTCGTGTGCGTTCATCGCTCCTCGTCGGTGGTGAGGGAGGGCGCGGTCACTCGGCGCCGCGCCCGGGGCCCTCGTCGCCGCGCTGGCGCTTGAGGAAGCGCTCGAGGTCGCTCAGCAGGTCTTCGGTCGAGGGGAGCTCGGCACGCTCCTCGGGCAGCGCGGGCGTCGTGGGCCGGTTCGCGTCGTACTGCTCCTCGAGCTGACGCACGTACTGCGCGGCCTCCGACGACTCCGCGACGACCTCGCGCACCTTCGCGTCGAACTCCTCGATCTGCTCGTCGAGCCCGTCGAGCGGTGTGCGGGTGCCGAAGGCCTTGTCGACGAGTCGCAGCAGCGAGAGGCCGATGTTCGGGTTCGGGCCGACCGTGAGGTAGTGCGGCGCGAGCGCCCAGAGGCTCGCGTTCTTCCACCCCTGCGTGCGCAGGTGGAGGTTCAACACCCCCACGATCCCTGTCTGGCCCTGGTAGCGGGAGGCGGGGGCCTCGAGCCCGAAGAGGCGCTCGAACTCCGAGTGCGAGGCGGAGAGGGTGACGGGCACCGGCCGCGTGTGCGGCACCCCCGCAGGCTGCGCGCCGAGCGTGATGCTCGTCGTCGAGCCGACCGCGCGCAGGACCTCCTCGATGATCCCCGTGAAGGTCTTCCAGCGGAGGTGCGGCTCGATGCCGTTCAGCAGCACGAAGTCGCGCTGCGCCCCCTGCGGGGAGGCGACGAAGAACCGGTTCACGGGCCAGTCGAGCACGCGCTCGCCGTCCTCGAGGCGCACGCGCGGGCGCTGCACTGTGAAGTCGTAGAACGGCTCGGGGTCGATCTCGGCCAGCGGCTTCGCCTTCCAGCGCTCGGCGAGGTAGCCGAGCGCGGCGGCGGCGCCGCCCGTCGTGTCGGTGAAGCCGACGAACGCCGCGAGGAGGACGGGGTCGCGCAGGGCACGGATCTCGCCCAGCGGCCGCAGTGCCTCGTGCATGATCGTCCCCTCACGCGCGGCGCCGCCCCCAACCGACGGCGTGCGCGGCCGCCGCGACGGCGGCGCTAGCTCTGCGAGTAGCCGGACCCGGGGCGCTCCACCCCGGTGCCTCGCGCCGCCTCGATCCAGCCGAACTCCCTGAGGATCTGCTGGCTGTACGTCACGCGCCCGGTGACCGTGTCCACGGGCTCGCTCGCCAGCAGCAGCGCGGCGCGCGCCATCAGCAGCGGCGGCTCGCCACGCGGGTCGTCCATCCCGCTCACGAGCTTGTGGAAGACCGTCCCCGGCGTCGGCACGACCTGCGACGGGGAGACGCACGTCACGGAGATGCCGTACTCGTACACCTCCTGCGCGAGCCCTTGCGTGAATCGCTCGAGCGCCGCCTTGCTCGCGCCGTACATCACGCCGCCGCGCGCGCCGCCCTGCCCCGCGTAGGGCCCCCGCCCGGGGCCGATCGCCGCGCCCGACGAGATGTTCACGATCGCGCCCGAGCGCCGCTCCAGCATGTCCGGCAGCACCGCCTTCGAGAGCATGAACGGCCCGTGCACGTTCACGGCGAACGAGCGGATCCAGCGGCTCGCCGGGTAGTCCACCACCGGGATGTAATAGTTGAGCGCGGCGTTGTTCACGAGCACGTCCACGGGGCCGAAGATCGACTTCGCCTGCTCGATCAGGCGGTTGCAGTCGTCCTCCTCGGAGACGTTCGCGGCCACGGCCGCGGCCTCGCCACCCGCGCTCGTGATGTTCTGGACGGTGCGCGCGAGCGAGCCCTCGAGCTGGTGATCGCCCTCGTTGAGCGTGCGCGCAGCGCACACCACCTTCGCGCCCTCGGAGCCGAAGAGCTCCGCGATCGCCTGGCCGATGCCGCGGCTGGCTCCGGTGACAACCGCGACCTTCCCGTCGAGCTTGCCCATGGCGTCCCCCGCGCGAGCTCTGGCTGCGCGCCGCGGCCGCGGCGTTCGCCCGAGTGTAGGGCAAGCCCCCCTCAGGGGCACCGCGCGTCCCGCGGCGCGTCGCGCGCGGCGAGCCGCCGCGCGCGAGGCCGCTGCGAACCGGGTGCG
>VGNK01000018.1 GCA_016866055.1 Chloroflexota bacterium
GCGGCGTAGTGCGCCCTCCGCCGGCTGATCCGCACGCTCCGGCGCTCGCTCAACACCGAGCAGACGACTGGAACAGGGCAAGCTCTCCTCGCTTGCACGCTTCGTTCTTCAACACCCTGCTAGGGCCCGTCCGCGCCTCGACTGCCGCGCGCCCGGGACGTAGGCTGAGCCCGATGCGCCTGCCGCCGGTCGACCTGCTCGTCCGTCGCGATCCGGAGGCGCGCACGCTCCGGTCGCTGGCCCGCGCCGTCGAGCGGCTGCCGTCGCGACACCACCCCGAGGATGCGCTGCAGGTGGTCGTCGACCTCGCGCGCTCGCTCAGCCGCGCGCGCTACGGCGCCCTCGCCGTCACCGACGCGCACGACCGCGTGCAGGGCTTCGTCGTCTCGGGGCTCGACCCCGAGCGGCTGCGTCGCCTCCGCACGCCCCCGCAGGGCCACGGCCCGCTCGGCTCGTTGCGCGAGGACGGCCGCCCCGTGCGCTTCGAAGACGTCTCGCAGCACGCGAAGGCGTTCGGCTTCCCGCCTCACCACCCGGAGATGCAGCGCATGCTCGGCGTCGCGATCTGGGTGCGGGGCGAGGTGCGCGGCTCGCTCTACGTGACCGACCGCCGGGACGGCGAGCCGTTCGACAACGACGACGAGCGCGTGCTGCTCACGCTCGCGCGACACGCCGGGCGGGTGATCGAGACGGAGTGGTACTGAGCGTCGGGAACGCGCGGCGGCGCTACGCCCCCACGTACCGGTCGAACCACTCCACCGACTTCATCCACGAATCCATCGCGGCGGCCTCGCGGTACGAGGGTTGCGTGTCGTTGAAGAACGAGTGCCCCGCGCCGGGGTAGATCGTGACGTCGCTCGGGACGCCCGCCTCCTTCAGCGCGTCGCGCAGCATCTCCACCTGCGCGACCGGGATGCCCGCGTCCTCCTCGCCGTAGGAGCCGAGCACCGGCACCTTGATGCGCTGGATCTGCTCCTTCTGGGGCATCCCGCCGCCGTAATAGACGTGGACGGCGTCGACGTTCGAGGTGGGCCGGATCGCGGTCGCGAGCGTGAGCCCGCCGCCCATGCAGTAGCCGACGCACCCAACCTTGCGGATGCCGCGCACGTCCTTGAACCACGCGATCGCGGCATCGATCTCGCGCGCGGCGACGTCGCGCTCCATCGCCATCGCGAGCTTGCGCGCCTCGTCGGGCTCGCTCGTCGACTTGCCGTGGTAGAGGTCGGGCGCGAACGAGAGGTAGCCCTCAACCGCGTAGCGGTCCGCGATCTCCTTGATGTCCGGGGTGAGCCCCCACCACTCCTGGATCACGACGAGGCCGCCCTTCGGTGCGCCGTCGGGCTCGGAGAGGTAGCCGCTGACCTGCACGCCGGCGTGCTCGAACTGGGTGTCTGGCATCGTGCCCCTCCGTCTCTGCGCTGCGGGCTCGGCGGAGTATAGCGGGACGGGCGCGCGGCCCGAGGAGCGGGCGCGGCGTGGCGCGGGGCGGCTTCGGGCGGCGGGTGCGTGGCGCCGTGCGCGCCGCTCGAGCGCGCGCCGGCCGCGCGAAGAGCGAAGAGCTCAGTCGAGGATGTCGCGGGGCAGGTCGAACGTCAGGCGCATGCGATCGCCGGCGCGCACGCGGTTGCGGTCGTACCACCCGGCCGGCGCCTCCACCCCGAACTCGTACGGCGTCGACGGGCGGATGATGTCGAGCGACTCGGCCTGCATCTCGCTGACCTCGATGATGCGCCCCTGGGTGTCCAGGAACGCGATCGAGAGGTCGACGTGCGTGTTCTTCATCCAGAAGCCGACGTTGCCCTCGCCGCGCGGGTAGTAGAAGAGCATCCCCCGCCCTTCGAGCTGGCGGCGGCCCGACAGCCCGATCGAGTACTCGCGTCGGCGCGGGACCTCGACCGGGAGCTTTGCGGTGGTGCCGTCGGCGCGGATGAACTCCACGACCGGCAGCTGCGCGGTCGGGATCGCGGCGGTGGAGGCGATGGGCTCGTCGCCGGCGGGCTGCGAGGCGCCCTCGTTGCCCGCGTCGCCCGCGTCCGTGCACGCGGCGGCGAGCATCGTGAGCGTGGCGAGCAGCAGCAGGAGGAGCGGCCCGGCCGCGAGCCCGCCGCGGCGGCGATGCGCGCGCGCGGGCGGACGGGGTCGGGGACGGCTCACGCGACGCGGCACGTGGCGGATCCTACGGAGGGTCCCCGCGCGTTGACAACGCGCGCGACCGGCTGCGACGCTCTGGGCGATGCCGGAACAGACTGCGCTCGACCTCGCCCTCGCCCTGTGGCCGCGCATGCGCGACGGCGGAGCCGTCGAGGATCCATCGGATCTCGACCGGATGCTCGCCGTGCAGGGGCTCCCCGGTGCCCCCGGCGTCGAGCGCGGGGTGCTCGGCACCTTTGCCTGCTTCCCGCCCGGCGAGCCGGCGTCGCTCACGCTCGCGACCGGAGAGGTGACCGCGTCCGAGGACGAGGCGCGGTTCGTCGGGCACCTGCTCGTCACGCGCACGCTGCTCGCGGCCGGGATGCACGTGGATGAGCGCGTGACCCAGGCGCTCGTCGACGCGCACGCGCTCTCGTGGACCGCGAAGGGCGGCGAGAACTACCACCAGACCCCACTCGCCCTCGCGACCTCGCTCTGGCTCGTCGCGCTCGACCCGCAGAGCGCCTCCGACCGGCCGCTCCCGATCGACTGGGACGTCCCGGCCTACGCCGACGGGGAGCGCTGGGACCTCGCGTACCGCCTCTTCTCGCACTACGACGTCCGCGAGCGCGCGACCGACTGGGCGGCCTACGTGAGCGGCGACTCCTCGCGTCACGCGGGGTGCTCGATCTGGGCGATCATCGAGCCGTTGCTGCGGATGGCCGAGGAGGCGCGCGTGCGCATCGCGCTCGCGGCGCTCAGCGAGGCGGCGGAGCGCGACCGCGGCCGCGGCCCCGCAGCGGCGATGCTCGAGCGCGGACGCATCGCCGCGCTGCTGCAGGCGTTCGTCCGCGACGTCGTTCGCGGCACCGCGAGCCGCCGCCGCGACGGCCGCCCGCGCCCGCAGATCTAGGCGAGCGGCCCCCTCGGCCGGCTCAGGGCGGGCCGCGTCAGCGGGCTGAGCCGGCACGCCTCACCACGCGTTCGCCGCTCATGGGGCTCACGCCCCACGCTCGCCCGGAGCGGCTACCCGCCCGAGTTCCCCGCAGCCTCTGGCTCGCCCGGCTGCTCGGTGGTGCCGAGCGTCGCGGCCGCGAGCTCGTTGATGCGCTCGAGCACCGTCAGCAGCTCGCGGTCGTCGTCGCGCGCCATGTCCGGGATGTGGTAGCCGCCGAACGCGTCGACCACCGACTTGTGATCGTCGATCACGAAGTCGGGCACGACCGGCACGCCGAACGTCACCAGCCGCGCGTGGTGATCGTCGAGCGGCTTGATGAAGTAGTCCTCCACGAACTCGTCGAGGTTGTGGCGCTTCATGTCCCAGCGACGGATGCCGACGCCCGACCACACGTAGATCGTGTGCCCCGCCTCGCGGAGCGAGCGGAAGACGTCGTGCGCGTGGTTGCGCAGCCGGCCGTTCCACATGATCAGCGTGTTGTCGACGTCGAAGAAGATGTTCAGCTTCCGCACGGGGCCGCAGGGTCTCGCCTTCGTGGATCGGATGCGCCGCGCGCTTCTTCGTCGGAGTCTACGCCGGGACCCGCACGTGCGCTCCGAGGAAGCGCTCGACCTCGGCGTTGAAGCCGGTCGCGTCCTCGAAGTAGACGGAGTGCCCGAACCCGGGGAACTCGCGGAACTGCGCGCCGGGGATGATGTCGGCGACGCGCCGCAGGATCGCGGGGGGCGTGAGCGTGTCCTCGCCGCCGACGATGAAGAGCGTGGGCACGGTCAGCCGCGACACCGCCGCGCGGTCGGGCGCGCCAGCGGGCGGCAGGATGTTCGCCGGGTCGCGCGGCGGGTTGAGCCCGGCGATCTGGCGGTAGAGGAAGGTGCGCGCGGGCTCGCGCGCCTGGAACGCCTGCCCCAGCGCGCGCTCGGCGAGCGGCGCCTCCTGGCCGCCAGCCTGCTCGCGCAGCCGCCGCACCTCCTCCTGCAGCTCCGGCCAGTCGAAGAAGCCCCAGGTGTCCGCCATCACGAGCGCGTCGACGCGCTGCGGGTGCCGCACCGCGAACCCGAGCGCCGTGCGCCCACCCATCGACTGCGCCACGAGCGAGACGCGGTCCACCTCCAGCTCGTCGAGCAGCAGCTCGAGGTCGCGCACGTACTCGGCCCCGCCCGCCCCGGCGGGGTCGGTGCTGCGGCCGAACCCCCGGTGGTCGATCGTGATGCACTGGTAGCGCTCGCGGAACACCGGCACCTGCTGCCACCACGACAGATGGTTCCCCGCGGCTCCGTGCAGGAACACGACGGCCGGTCCCTCCCCGTGCGTCTCGTAGTAGAGCTCGATGCCGTGGAGCTTCACGATCGGCATGTGGCTATCCCTCCCCCGCCGGCGGCGGCATCACGCAGGATGTGAACGTGAACGCGAACGCCGCGAGCCCGTCCGAGCCGGTCTCCAGCGTCAGCGAGCGACGCTCGACCTCGTCGCTCCGGATCAGCCGGTACATGCGCGGTACGTCGACGGCGACCCGGCCGTCCGCGTCGACGTCCTCGCCCGCGAGCGCGCCGGGGGGCGCGCCGTCAAGCAGCACGCGCAGGCGGCCCGGCCCGCTGGTGATCGGCGGGTGCAGTACGAGGTTCGCGTCGGCCGCCATGAAGTCGAGGTGCATCCGGCTCGCCGTCTGCGCGCCGAACGGCCGCGCGACGCTCTCCGCGGAGAGCAGCCAGTCCCCCTCGAGATAGAGCATCCCCTCGACGTGCTTCCCTGGATCCGCGAACCGCATCGGCCGGTCGGGCGTGATCGCGCCGACGTTCCCGACGAGGCCGCGCGCGTACCCGCAGTACAGCTCGGGCGTCACGCGGTAGCAGACCGCGCCCGTTCCGTCCTCCGGCCGCACGGGCTCCATCACCTCGGGCAGCGGATCCGCGAAGCCGGGCTGCTCGGCGATCAGCCGCTGCAGCAGCTCCTCCGACTGCGCGTACCCGCCCTCGCCGAAGTGGCGCGCCTTGATCTTGCCGTCGGCGCCGACGAAGTACTTCGCCGGCCAGTACCGGTTCGCGTAGGCCTGCCAGATCTTGTACTCGGCGTCGAGCACGACGGGGTAGTCGATCGCCTGTGCCGCGACCGCGCGGCGCACGTGCTCGGGGTTGCGCGCGAACGAGAACTCCGGGGTGTGCACGCCGACGATCACGAGCCCGTGCTCCGCGTAGCGACGGTGCCACTCCGTGACGTAGGGGAGCGTGCGCAGGCAGTTGAGGCACGTGTAGTCCCAGAAGTCCACGAGCACCGGACGCCCCGAGCCGCGGATCGGGACCGGACCGCCCTGGATCCACTCGCCGCCCTCGAACTCGGGCGCGTAGACGGGTCCGGGCTCGGGCTGCGTCATCGTGTCACGGCCGCGTCACCGCTTCGCCCCGCGCGCGCCGCCGCCCTTCGTCGCGCGCGCGGACCTGGACGGGGTGCGCGCGTTGCCGCGACCGTTGTCGGCGGGAGCGCCGGCTCCGTCGGCGAGCGCGTCGAGCCGCCCCTCGATCGAGGCGAGGCGGTCCTTCAACTCGCGGTTCTGCTGGCGGAGCTTCTCGACCTCGTCGTTGAGCGAGCGCACGTCCTGCGCGCGGTCGGCGCGCGCCTCGATGCGCCGCGCCGCCACGCGGGCCGCCCGCCGCGCGCGCCCGTCGATCGTGCGTGCCGCGAGCCGCTCGAGCGCCGGCAGCGCGGCAGGATCGCGCAGGTGCTCGAGCCCCTCGATCGCGGCGCGCTGCACGCGCGTCCAGCGGTCGTCGACGAGCTCCTCGAGCCGCTCGCGGATGCGCACGCGGTCGGCCGCCTCGCAGTAGGGCGCGAGCGACGCGAGCCCTGCAGCGGCCGCGCGCCGAGCGTTCTGGTGGACGCCCCAGCGCGTGTGCTCGAGCAGGGCGGGCAGCGCCGCCGGGTCGCGCGTCTCGCCGAGCCCCGTCAGCGCGCCCGCCGTGATCACGTCGTTGTGCGCCGGGCGCCCCAGCACGCGCGTCAGCGCGCGAACCGCGGTTGCGTCCCGCGTCTTCCCGAGCGCCGTGGCGGCGTCGGCCTGCACGTAGTACGACGCGTCGCCCCGCCGCTGGAGCGCGCCCGACAGGGCCTTCGCCGCGCGCGGGTCGCGGAAGTTCCCGAGCGCCCGCATCACCGCGCGCCGCACCCGCGACGGCTCCACCCCCACCGCCTCGACGAGCCCCGCGAGCGCTGCCTCCGCCTTCGAGTCGCCGAGCGCCGCCGCCGCCGCCGCGCGCACGAACGGCAGCTCGCGGTCGTTGAGCAGCACCGCGCAGAGCGCGTCCAGCGCACGCGGCGTCGCGATCTTCCCGAGCGCGCGCGCCGCCTCGATGCGCCCCATCGCCTCCGGGTCGCCGACGAGCCGCTCGCGCAGCTGCCCCTCCCCCGGCGAGAAGTCGAGCGTCTTCAGCACCCGCCACGCGGGGTCGATCGAGACGAACACCGGCTCCGCGTCGAAGTGGAACGCGAACGTGTGCGACACCTCCGAGAGCTCCCGCACGTGCCGCTCGAATCCGTGCGCGGTCATGAAGCCGATCTCGATCGGCGTGCGGAAGAGCGCCGTCAGGTCGTCGACCTTCTGCGTCTGCGTGAGATGCACGGTCGCCAGCCGCCGCTCGCCGTCCCACGAGTACGACGCCTTCAGCTCGGGGTGGCCGCCCTTCCACACCCACTGGTCAAAGAACCAGTCGACGTTGCGGCCGGTCGCCTCCTCGATCGCCCGCTGGAGGTCGTGCGTGAGGACGTCGCGCGTGCGGTGTTTCTGCACGTAGTGCTGGATCGCGCGCCACCAGCCCTGGTCGCCGAGCACCCACCGCAGCATGTCGAGCACCACCGCGCCGCGCTCGTAGAGGTGGCTGTCGAAGATGTCGATCGGGTCGTGAAAGACGTTCTCGACGAGCGGGCGGCGGTAGTGGCTCTCGTCCTCGTCGAGGTAGTCGCGCGCCTTCTGCCAGACGTCGTGGCGGAACGCGTCCCACCCGCGCGCGTGCTCGACGTAGAGCGCGTCGAAGTAGGTCGCGAAGCTCTCGTTGAGCCAGCCGTGGGACCACTCGCGGCAGGTGAGCAGGTCGCCGAACCACTGGTGCGCGAGTTCGTGCGCGGCGAGCGAGTCGCTCGGCTCGCGCATGTCCTCGTGCGCGCGCTCGTCGTGGAGGTAGGTGTCGACCATCGTGGTCGCGGAGGTGTTCTCCATCCCGCCGAAGATGAAGTCGGCCACGCTCACGGTCGCGTACTTCGACCACGGGTAGGGGACACCGATGCGCTGGGAGAAGAAGCGGATCATCTCGGGGGTGCGGCCCCACGCCCGCCGCTGCTCCGCCGCCGATCCCTTCGGCCCGTAGTACTGCACGCGCACGCCGTCGGCGCGGTCCTCGACGACCTCGAACTCGCCGGCGACGAGCGTGACCAGGTAGGCCGGGTGCGGGACGTCCTGCACCCAGTGGAAGGTCGCCCGGCGGCGGCGCGCATCCTCGTTGACGGACTCGAGGCGACCGTTGGAGACGACGGTCCAGCCGCGCGAGACGGTCACGGTGACCTCGGTCGTGAACTTCTCGCCGGGGAAGTCAAGGCAGGGGAAGTAGTACGGGCTGTCCTCGGGCTGACCCTGCGTCCAGATCTGCGTCGGGCGGCCCGGGTAGGCCTCGTCGGGGGCGTTGAAGTAGAGCCCGCGACGCGGACGGCAGCGGTAGCGCACGACGAGCGTGCACGGCTCGTCGACCACCTGCGGGGCGCCGAGCGCTACCCGGAGCTCGCGGTCGCGCACGGTGAAGTCGAGCCGGCGGCCGTCGCCGGTGGTGACCGACTCGACCTCCAGCTCGTTCGCGTCGAAGACCGCCTCGGCGAGCCCGTCGTGGCGGGCGTGGAAGCGCGTCGTGGCGACGCCGTGGACCTCGCGCCGCGCGACGTCGAACTCGAGCTCGAGGTGGAGGTGCTCGACGCGGAAGGGCCGGTCGCGCCCCCAGACGGGGCGGTCGCCGGGGAGCTCGAAGCGCGCCCGCGCGCCGGCGGCGCCGTCCCGTGCGCCATCCATGCCGTGGCAGCGCGCCGTCAGGCTCGGGCTCACGCGTCTCCCCTCTTCCCGGATGTTCGACGGGCGGTCGTCGCGCGTCCGCGAGTTGAGCGCATCACGGCGGCGAAGCGCCCCGGCCCGTGACGCGCTCGGTCGCGCGCGCGAACCGCTCCCGGTGATCGGCGCCGCCCCGCAGGGCCAGGTCCGCCTGCGCCTCCAGCGCGAGCGCGTCGCCGCCGTCGGCGGCGTCGATCACGCGCTTCGCCCACGCGGCGGCGAGCGGCGAGCCGGCGGCGATCTCCCGCGCGAGCTCGTCCACCACGCGCTCGAGCGCGTCGTCCGGCACCACCCGGTTCGCGAGCCCGACGCGCGCGGCCTCCTCCGCCTCGACGACGCGCGAGGTGTAGATGAGCTCCTTTGCGAGCGCGCTGCCGACGAGCCGCGCGAGCCCGGCGGCGCCAACCACGAGCCCGTACTCGACGCCCGGGAAGCGGTAGCGCGAGCGCTCCGTGATCACGCGGAGGTCGCAGGCGCATGCGAGCAGCGCCCCCGCGCCGTACGCGGGACCATCGATCGCCGCGATCGTCGGCTTCGGTGAGGCCGCCACGCGCGCGGCCGCGTCGGCGGAGGGGTTGAAGCGACGGTCGCCCGCCTCGTACGCCGCGAGCGACTCCGTCATGTCGGCGCCGGCGCTGAACGCGCCGCCCGCCCCCTCCACCACGATCACCGCGACCGCGGCGTCGGCGTCGAGCGCGACGACCGCGTCGTGGATCTGCGCGGCCATCTCGGCGCTGATCGCGTTGCGCTTCTCGGGGCGGTTGAGCCGCATCCGGCCCACCCCGTCCGCCACCTGCACGACGACAAGCGATTTGCCCATGGCTCCCTCCCGCGGCCTCGCATCGACCGGACCGGCGGACCCTGCCGAGGCTAGCGGATGGCGCCCTCGGCGCGCATCGCGGCGATCTCCGCCTCGGAGTAGCCAGCGCCGACGAGGATGTCGTCCGTGTCGCGGCCGAGCGGGGGCGATGCACGCTCCGGCGTGGGCGGCGTCGCGCTCATCCTCCACGCCGGGCCGACCATCACCTGCTCGCCGGTGAGCTCGTGCTCGAGCCGCAGCACGTAGCCATTCTCGGTGATCTGCGGGTGGTCGAGCAGCTCTTGCGTGAAGTGCACGGGGCTCACGGGGACGCCCCCGCGCTCGAACGCCTGCTCCCAGTGCGCGCTCGTCTGCGCGCGGATCTGCGCCTCCACGCGCTCGGTGAGCTCACGGTCGCGCGCCTGCTGCGCGGGGTCGGCCGCGTTGTAGTCGGGCTCGTCCCGGTTGTGATCGACGCCGAGCACCGCCCGCACCTTCGCGCGCAGCGACGCGGAGAGCGCGCCGATCGCGATCGCGCCGTCCTTGGTGAGGAACGCGCGGTAGTAGATGTTCCCGGCTGCGCCCACGCGCAGGATCACCTCGCGCTCCTTGAGAAAGTCGGCGTACGAGGTCCCCCGCTTCCGCGCGCGCTCGAGCGCCTGCATGAACTCGGCGCGCTGCGTGGCGTCGCCCGCGGGAAGCGACATGAACTGCGTCCCCTGCAGCGTGAGCGCGTTGACGAGCAGCGACGTCTCGACGAGCTGTCCCTCGCCCGTCAGCGCGCGGTGGAAGAGCGCGGCGCACGTCCCGAGCGCGATTGAGTAGCCGGTCGTGTAGTCCGCGAACGCCGGCGGCACGAGCGGCGTCCCGTGCTCGTCGACCTTGCCCACGCCGGACATCAGCCCGGAAGCGGCCTGCACCACGATGTCGTAGCCGGGGCGGTCGGCCCACGGACCGTTGCGGCCGAACGCGGTGTTGTCGACGTAGACGAGGTCGGGCTTCAGCGCGCGCAGCGTCTCGTCGTCGATGTGCAGCCGCCTCGCGACGTCCGGCCGGTAGTTGATGACGACGACGTCGACCTCGCGCACGAGGCGGTGGATCGCCTCCTGCGACTTCGGGTGCGCGACGTCGATCGCGAGCGAGCGCTTGCCGCGGTTGAGCGACTGGAACGTCTTCGACTCGAGCGGGATGAACTGGCCCTGTAGCCGCCAGGGCTCGCCGTGCGGCGGCTCGACCTTGACGACGTCGGCGCCGAGGTCGGCGAGCAGCTGGCAGCCCAGCGGCCCGGCGATGATCTGCGTGAACTCGAGGACCCTGACGCCGTTGAGCGGACCCGAGGCCATCCGGCACCTTCCCGCGCGCACGAGGTGGAGGGGCTCGCGGATGGTACGAGAGCCCCTCGCCTGCGGGAAGCGACGAACGGCCGCTACCCGACGACCTTCTGCTCGCGGAAGCGCGCGATGTCGGCGTCGCCATACCCGGCGCGCTTGAGCACGGCGTCGGTGTCGCGGCCGAGCGGCGGCGACGACCCCTGCGCGGCGAGCGGCGTCTTCGAGAAGCCGAGGATCGGCCCGACCTGCCGCTGCGGCCCGCTCAGGTCGTGCTCGAGCGGGACGAGCATCTCGTTCGCCGCGACCTGCGGGTCCTCGAGCATCTCCTCGGGGAAGTGCACCGGGCTGGCGGGCACGCCCTCGCGGTCGAAGATCTCCATCCACTCGGCGGTCGTCCTGGAGCGCAGCGTCTCCTCGACCGCGGCGACCGCCGCTTCCGCCTTCGCGCGCCACGCCGCGTCCATCGGGTTGAAGCCGGGGTCGGCCATCCCGAGGAAGTCCGTGCCGATCGCGGTGCGCACCTTCGCCCACAGCGACGCGGAGAGCGCGCCGATTGCGAGCGCCCCGTCCTTCGTGGCGAACGGCCGGTAGTAGATGTTGCCGGCCGCGAGCGCAGCGAGCGGGTTGTGCGCCGCGAGCAACTCGCGGTAGCTCGCGCCGGCGGCCTTCGCCTGGCGCAGCCGCTCCATGCGCATCTGGACCATCGCGTCCGCGGCGGGGAGCTCGAACACGCTGCTCCCTTGGAAGGCGAGCGCGGTCTGCAGCAGCGTCGACGAGATCAACTGCCCTTCGCCCGTGCGCTCGCGGTGGAAGAGCGCGGCGCAGACGCCCCACGCGATGGCGAGCCCGGTGCCGTAGTCGGCGATCGCCGTCGAGCGGATCAGGTCGGGCGCGCCGTGCGCGTCGGTCTTCCCCTCGCCGGCCATCAGCCCGGAGACCGCCTGCACGACGATGTCGTAGCCCGGGCGGTGCGCCCACGGGCCCTTGCGCCCGAACGCAGTGTTGTCCACGTAGATGAGGTCCGGGCGGATCGCGCTCAGCGTGTCGTAGTCGATGCGCAGCCGCTGCGGGACGTCGGGGCGGTAGTTCACGACGACGACGTCGATCTGTGGGATCAGCCGGTGGACGATCTCCTGCGCCGCGGGCTCCTGCAGCGCGAGCACGAGCGACTGCTTCCCGCGGTTGAGCGACTGGAAGTACTTCGCCTCGCCCGGCATGAACTGCGCGAATTGGCGCCACGGCTCGCCCTCGGGGGGCTCGACCTTGATCACGTCGGCGCCCATGTCGGCGAGGTTCTGACAGCCGAACGGTCCCGCGATGATCTGGGTGAACTCGAGCACGGTGACGCCGTCGAGCGGCCCTGCTGCCATGGTCGCTGCCTTCCTTCGCTGGGGGGTGCGGCCCCATCCTAGGTGATCGGATCGCGCCCGCCAGGCCCGTGAGCCGGGTACCACACGCGCTTGTCGCGCCCCGGCGGCGTGCGTACGCTTCGCGACCGTGGGGAGCGAGGACGGCGGTGGGGGCTTTACGAGCGCCTCGGTGGAGGCGCTGCTCTCGCCGTTCGCGCGCTCGCTCGCGCCCCCCACCAGCCTCTCGCCGCTCCCGTTCGACCTGAACGCCGGCGTGCCGGACCGCGAGAGCCTGCCGGCGGCGGCGCTCGCGGAGGCGGCGCGCGCGGCGCTGCTCGAGGACCCGGGCGGGGCGCTCACCTACGGCGGCGCGCAGGGCTTCGAACCGCTGCGCGCCTGGATCGCCGAGCGGCACGCCACCGAGACCGGCCAGCCCGTCACCTCCGCCGAGGTCACGATCACCACGGGCAGCGCCCACGCGATCGACAACATCGCGGCGACCTTCGTCGGCCCCGGCGACGTCGTGATCGTCGGTGCGCCGTCCTACCCCGGCGCGATCCGTACGTTCCGCGCGCGCGGTGCGCGGCTTGTCGACGTGCCGCAGGACGACGACGGCCTGCGCGTCGACGCGCTCAAGGCGACGCTGGCGGCGCTGCGGACGGCCGGCACCCCCGCGAAGCTGCTCTACGTGGTCTCGAACTACGACAACCCGTCGGGGAGCACGCTGCCGGAGGCGCGCCGCCGCGCGCTCGTCGACGTCGCGCGGCGGCACCGGGTGCTCGTGATCGAGGACGACGCGTACACGGGGATCGACCTCGATGGGCCACCGCTGCCATCGCTCTCGGAGATCGGCGGCGGCGAGGGCGTGCTGCGCGTCGGGAGCTTCTCGAAGATCGTCGCCACGGGGCTGCGCGTCGGATGGATCGTCGGCGAGCGCCCGCTCATCGACCGGCTCGTGTTCATGCGCTTCGACAACGGCTCCTCGCCGTTCGTGCAGCGCACGCTCCTCCACTACCTGCGCTCGGGGGCGCACGAGCCGCATCTCGTGCGGCTGCAGTCGATCTACCGCGAGCGGCGGGACGTCTCCGCGGCCGGGCTGCGCGAGTGCTGCGAGCCGTACGTCACGTTCCGTCCCCCGGCCGGCGGCTTCTTCCACTGGCTGCGGCTGCGGCCGGGGCTCGACGCGGCCGCCGTCACGGCCGCCGCAGCGCGGCAGGGCGTCGCGGTCACGCCCGGCACCGGCTACTTCGCGAACGGCGGCGGCGAGGATCGCGTCCGCCTCGTCTACTCCGCGCTGCCTCCGCCGGCGCTGCGCGAGGCGATCGCGCGCTTCGGCCGCGCGCTGGAGGAGGTGGCGGGCGTGCGCTGACGCTCAGCGTTCCAGAGCGTCACCGGCGCTCTCCCGAGTTGCCGGTGACCACGTCGAGACATAGCATCTCGCGAATACGCACGTTCTGCTGCGCGCGGACGTTCAACCCTCAGGGAGCACGATCCGCAGCAGACGCACGGGAGCCCGCAGTGACGGTGGAACCGGCATCCCCCCTGGTCGATGAGCTCGCGCGGCTCTGGGCCGAGTACGACCTCGACACGCTCACGAGCGACGCCGCCCAGTACCTGAGCGCCGGCACCGCCACCGACTGGGGCCTCTCCGCCCCCGTCGACGCGGCGATCCCGCCGATCTCGCTCGGCAGCGGCATCCCCGACCCCGACCACCTGCCGCGCGAGGAGCTCGTCGCCGCGATGCAGCGCGCGCTCGGCGCCGTCGACGACGGCCCGCTGCGGTACGGCGGCGCCGTCGGTTTCGAGCCGCTGCGCATGGCGCTCGCCGAGCGCTATACGCGCGACCGGGGCATGGAGGTCTCGTCGGCGCACTTCACGCTCACCAACGGCAGCGCCGGCGCCATCGACCTCGTCTGCTCCGCCTTCCTCTCCCCCGGCGACGTCGTGATCGCCGAGGCCCCCACCTTCTCCGGATCGCTCCGTACGTTCCGCGGACACCAGGCCGACGTCGTCACGGTCTCGATGGACCATCTCGGCATGCACACCGAGGATCTCGAAGCGACCGTCGAGCGGCTCAAGGGGCAGGGCCGCCGCATCAAGTTCATCTACACGATCGCGAACTTCCACAACCCGATGGGCGCGGCGATGTCGCTCGCGCGGCGCGAGCACCTGCTCCGCATCGCGGCGAAGCACGGGATCCTGATCCTCGACGACGACGCGTACGGCGACATCTACTTCGGCGAGGCGGCGCCGCGGGCGCTCTCCGCGCTCTCCGGCGGCCACGGCGTGATCACCGCGGGCACGTTCTCGAAGATGATCGCGACCGGGCTGCGCGTGGGCTGGATCCACGCCGACCCCGCGATCATCGACCGCTGTACGCGCATGCGCTTCGAGATGGGGAACAGCCCGCTCCTCCACCGCATGCTGTGCGAGTACATGCGGGACGGCGCGCTCGACCACCACCTCGAGCGCGTGCGCCACCTCTACGCGGAGAAGCTCGACATCCTGGCGCGCGCGCTGCGCGAGCACTGCGAGCCGTACCTCTCCTTCAAGAAGCCCGCCGGCGGCTTCTTCCTCTGGGTCACCCTGCACGAGGGGCTGCGCGCCGACGTACTGCAGGCCGCCGGGCTCGAGGAGGGCGTCTCGTTCCCGCTCGGCTACGCGTTCTTCCCGAACCGCGTCGACCCGACCGGCGAGCACATCCGGCTGGCGTTCTCGTGGACCTCGAAGGACGACCTCGTGGAGGCCGCGCGGCGCCTCGGGCGGGCATGCGAGCGCGCCGCCGAGCAGTTGAAGCGCGCGAACCCCAAGTAGCGCCGAGCGCGCGCCGGCCGGCGCCGCCCGCGTCGCGCGCCCCTCAGCGGGGAGATCCGAGGGAGGCCCCCATGCCGCAGCGCCGCGTGCCCCGCGCCTTCTCGCTCCCGTGGGGGAGCGGCCAGATCCTGGAGGAGGCCGGCATCGAGGGCGGCCTCCACGCCCCCGCCCTCCAGCTCCTCAACTACGAGCTCGGCGAGAAGAAGGGACAGCAGGCGATCCGCTTCGCCGCCTACAGCGTCGAGGGGGAGATGGAGGACCGCCCGCTGATCATCAACGAGCGCGAGTTCGACGCGCTGCGCCGCGAGATCGACCGCTCCCCGCGGCTCAAGGCGCTGCTCCGCCGCCTCGTGGAGTAACCCGGCGCCTCGGCGCGCGCTCGACGCCCTCTGAGTCCCGGCGGCCGCCCAGGACCGCCATCACGTTTGGGATATCCACGGTCTGTCCACGGACCATCCAGATGGTTGTCCACAGCGTTATGTACGTAACATACTTTCGCATCGGCCGGTACGGATGGATGGGTGGATGCCCCGTCCCCAGCGGGCTCGTCTCGCCGACGTATCCGCCGACCCGGGCCGACTCAACCAGCGCGTCCGCGAGCTCCAGCACACGATCGAGTCCCTGACCGACCTCGTCGTCCTCGTCGACGAGGGCCATCGCGTCGTGGAGTGCGTCGACACCCCCGAGCGGCTCCGGGGGCTCAGCAGCGCCGACCTGGTCGGCGACGTCCTCCCGCTCACGGACGGCCGCCTGCAGCCCCTCGACCGCGACGGAGCCGCTGCCGCCGGAGGCGCTCCCGACCGTGCGCGCGCTCGAGACCGGGCTGCCGCAGCGCGTCCCGATCCTCGGCGTGCGCGGCCCCGACGGCGTGGTCGCCTGGTCGCACGTCGTCGCCGTCCCGCTGCCGTCGAGGGGGCGCGCCGCCCGGCGCGTCGTCACCGTGTGGACCGACATCACCCCGATCGTGCAGCGCGAGACCGCGCTGGACCGCTCGAACGCGGACCTGGAGCGGCGGGTGGTCGGGCGCACCGCGACGCTCGAGGCGATGGCCGCTGAGCTCGAGCCGTTCAGCTACTCGGTCTCGCACGACCTCCGTTCGCCGCTGAAGACGATCTGCCTGCTCGTCGACTCGTTGCTCGCCGGGAGCGACGAGGATCAGTCCGTTCCCGCTCGCGAGACCCTCGAACGGATCCAGGTGGCCGCCAAGCGGATGGACGGGCTCATCGAGGTGCTCCTCGAGCTCGCGACGACCGCTCGCCTCGAGCCGCAGCGCGCACAGCTCGACCTGACCGCGATCGCCCACGACGAGCTCGAGCGGTTCGCGCTCTCCGAGCCCGCCCGGCGCGTGCAGACGAAGGTGCGCGACGGGCTCGTCGCGTACGGCGACGAGCGGCTCGTGCGCACGGTCCTCCACAACCTGATCGGCAACGCCTGGAAGTTCACCGCCTGCACGCCGCAGCCGAAGATCGAGGTCGGCGCGCAGCTCGTCGCGCGCAGCGATGCGTTCTTCGTACGCGACAACGGGCCCGGCTTCGCCATGGACCACGCGGACGAGATCTTCCTGCCGTTCCACCGGCTGCCGCAGAGCGAGCCGTTCGAAGGGTCCGGCGTGGGGCTCGCGATCGTGCAACGCATCGTCGGCAGGCACGGTGGGCGGGTCTGGGCGAAGTCCGCCGAGGGCGTCGGCGCGACGTTCTTCTTCACGCTCCCCGATCTGTAGCCCCGTCCCCCCGCCGGTGCGGCGCGCGGCCGCCGACTGGTGGGCGCCGCGCTCGCGCGCTAGGCTATCCGCCACCCCGTCGCCCCCGTTCCCCGGAGGCCCGCATGACGAGCCCGAACGTCGTCGACGCAACCGACACGACCTTCGCGCAGGAGGTCGTCGAACGCTCCCGCGCGATCCCCGTCGTCGTCGACTTCTGGGCGCCGTGGTGCGGGCCCTGTCGCGTGCTCGGCCCCATGATCGAGCGGGTCGCCGGCGAGCACGAGGGGCGCGTCGCGCTCGTGAAGGTGAACACCGACGACAACCCGACGGTTGCACAGCGATACGGCATTCGCAGCATCCCCGCCGTGATCGCCTTTCGCGACGGCGCGCCCGTGGCGAGCTTCGTCGGCGCGCAGCCGGAGCCGCAGGTGCGCGCGTTCTTCAAGAAGGTGCTGCCGACCGCGGCAGACGGGCTCGCGGAGGAGGGCGCGCGGGCGCTCACCGCGGGCAACCTGGCGACCGCGGCCGATCGCTTCGAGGCCGCGCTGGCGGTGGACGTCGGCCATCGCGGCGCGACCCTGGGGCTGGCCGCCGTGCGGCTCGAGCAGCGCGACCTCGACGCCGCCGGCGAGCTCGCCGCGCGCCTCCCCGGGGACGCGAACGCGAAGCGCGTGCTGGCGCACGTCACGCTCCGCCGCGTCGCGGACGGCGCGGATCGCGCCGCGCTCGAGGGCCGACTCGCGGAGAACGACGGCGACGCCGAGGCGCACTACCGTCTGGGCGCGCTGCTCGCGATCGAGGGCGACTGGGAGCCCGCGATCGACCACCTCCTGAGCACCGTCGCGCTCGACCGCAAGCTCGACGGCGACGGCGGGCGCCTCCGCACGCTCGACGCGCTCGAGTTGCTCGGCGCGGATCACCCGCTCTTGCCCGAGACGCGACGGCGGCTCGCGAACCTCCTCTTCTAGCGCGAGGACGGCGGGGCTCGCGATGCGCGTCGCGTTCAAGCAGGTCGACGTCTTCACCGACGCCCCGTTCCTCGGCAACCCGGTCGCGGTGATCCTGGACGCGGCCGCCCTCACGACCGAGGAGATGGGCCGCATCGCCGCGTGGACGAACCTCAGCGAGACGACGTTCGTGCTGCCCTCCGAGCGTGCGGACTACCGGCTGCGCATCTTCACGCCGCGCGGGGAGCTGCCGTTCGCCGGCCACCCGACGGTGGGCTCGGCGCACGCGGTGCTCGAGGCGGGGCTCGTGACGCCGCGCGACGGCGCGCTCACCCAGGAGTGCCTGGCCGGCCTCATCCCGCTGCGCGTCGCCGCGGGCCGCATCGTCGCCACCGCGCCGACGCCGAAGGTCGTGCGGGAGACGGCACCCGCGCCGGAGGCGGTCGCCGCGTGGCTGCGCGCGCCGCTCGCGGAGGGCCCCGCGCCGCTCGCGATCGACGTGGGCCCCGTGTGGCTCGTCGCGCAGGTCGCCTCCCCGGACGCGCTCGCCGGGGCGAGGCCCAACCTCGCGGCGATCGAGGCCGCGAGCCACGAGCACGCGCTCAGCGGGGTCACCGCGTTCGCCATCGAGCGCGCGCCGCACGCGGAGGCTCGACTGCGCGTGCGCTCGTTCGCGCCCGCGGCCGGGGTGCCCGAGGACCCCGTGTGCGGGAGCGGGAACGCGTCGGTCGGCGCCTACCTCGGCGCGACCGGGCTGCTCGCGCGCACCGGCGCCAGCTACGTCGCCTCGCAGGGGCGCGAGCTCGGCCGCGACGGCCGCGTCGCCGTCGAGGTGCGGGGCCGCAAGGTCGCGATCGGCGGCTCCGCCGTCACCGTCATCGACGGCTCGATCCGCCTCCGCTGAGGGCCGCCTCGATCGCCTCGGTCAGCTCCGCAAGATCGACGATCCCCTCGAACTTCGCGGTGATCGTCCCGCGCGCGTCCGTCACAACGATGAAGGGCTCGGAGAGCAGGCCCCACTCGCGCACCGCGTCGACCGGCACGAGCTGGCCCTCGCGTGCCCGGCGGAGGTCGAACGGCTCGACGTGCACGAATTCGACCCGGTCGCGGTAGCGCTGCCACGCCGGCAGCACGACGCTCTCGAGCACCGGCCCGCAGAAGCGGGTCTGGCAGAAGGCCGGCGTCACGAACGCGATCACGACGGGCCGCCCCTTCGTGAGCGCCTCCGCGATCGTCTGCGTATGCAGCGCGCGGTTGGGCGGCCGTGCGGAGTCGATCTCCTCGAGCGGCGCGTCGGCGACCGTGCGCTGGCGGCTCGGGATCGCGGGCTGGCCGATCGCCGGCTCGCTCGTGCGCTCGCGCACCCAGAAGCGCAGCCGCAGGTCCTCGTAGCGCCGCCCCTCGACCTCGATGTCGAGCGCGGCGCCCCACCAGCCGGTGCGGTCGAGCGTCGAGTTCGCGACGTACATCGTGGCGCGCTCGCCCTGGTGGCGGTGCACCGTGCCGTCCTGGTGGATGTGATCGTTGGAGGGCACCAGGCCGACCGGGCGCAGCGTGAGCGTGCCCGCCGCTTCCGCGACGACGGGCCGCTGGTCGGGCTCGGGGGCGAGCCGGAAGAGCCGCAGCGTGACGGCGGCGCCGTCCACGAGCGTCTGGTCCTGGCGCAGCAGGCCGAACGCGAGCCGGGTCGGCCCCACGCCGACGTTCTGGGAGTTGACGAGGATCGCGACGAGCGGCACGCCCTGCTGACTCTTCGCGATCGTCTTCGCGCTCCAGTCCACGCGGTCCGCGGCGCTGCCGGCGTCACCGCCGCCGCACGCGGCGAGCACGGGGACGGCGAGGGAGAGCGCGGCTGCCAGCGCGAGGGGCAGGCGGCGAGCGGCGACGACGGGCACGGGGCGGCTCCTCGGCCGGATGCGCGGGTGGGGGGAGCCTCAGCATCGACCGCGCGCGCGGAAGCTGCAACCGGCTGCGCGAACGCACGCGGGCCGGGCGCGTCGCGGCGGCGTGTCCGCGGCGGCGCTCGCTCGCGCCGCGATCACGCCCCCGCGCGCCAGGTCCGCCGCCCGTCGACGCGCACGAAGCGCCCCAGGCCCGGAGGCAGCATGTGCGCCGCGCCGACGAGCGCGCCGTCGCGCTCGAGGCGGTCCAGCGTCGCGAGCCTCGTCCGCCGCGCGACCTCGTGATCGCCGTCGAACGTGTTTTGCCACTCGGGCTCCGCGGTGTCGATCGCCGAGAGCACGACGTCGCCGAGGATGAACCCGCGCTCGCCGCCCGATTCGACCGCGACGCTGAGGTGGCCCGGCGTGTGGCCGGGCGTGGCGACCGTGCGCACCGACGGGCCGATCACGTGATCGCCGCCCACGACCTCCATGCAACCCGCCGCCTCGAGCGGCGCGATGTCGCGCTCGAACGAGCGCGCCTGCGCCTGCGCCCGGTAGTGGTCCCAGTCGCCCTGCGGCACGAGGTAGCGCGCCTTCGAGAAGAGCGGCTTGCCGCTGCCGCGGTCGATGCTCCAGCCCGTGTGGTCGCCGTGCAGGTGCGTGTAGACGACCACGTCAACGGCGTCCGGCGCGACGCCGGCGGCCCGCAGCTCCGCGATCAGCTGGCCGCTGCTCTCCGGCCCCATCCCCGTGTCGACGAGCACCGTGCGCCCGTCGGCGCGCAACAGGAAGCAGAGGCAGCCCATCGGCACCTGGCCGTCGGCGTTCAGGTGCTGGCGGTACCGGTCGATCGCCGGCCCCGCCTGCGGGTAGACGCGATCGACGGGGAAGTTGAAGTTGATGTCGAGCAGCGAGACGAGCTCCACGCTCCCGACGCGCGCGCGCTCCATGCGAGCCCCCTTCCACGGTGCGCGGGGATGATAGGGGCCCGGGTCGACGGCCGATGCTCTGGCGCCGGCGGCTGCCGCGGTGCGCGCGCGGCGGCGCCTTCGGCGGTCAGACGTCGTCGCGCAGGTACGCCGTGGCGAGCGCGTCGGCGTACTCGTTCCACCGCGAGCCGCCGTGCGCGCGGATCCAGCGGATGCGCGCCCGCGGCCGCGCCCGCGCGAGGGCGTAGGCGCGCTTCACGAGCTCCAGGTTCTTCACCTCGCCGCCCTTGCGGCGCCAGCCGTTGCGCTCCCAGCCGGCGGCCCACTGCGTGAGCGTGTCGACGACGAGGCGGCTATCGGAATAGACGTCGACCGCATCGTCGTGCGAGAGGAGCGAGAGCCCCTCGATCATCGCGGTGAGCTCCATGCGGTTGTTCGTCGTGCTCGCCTCGGCGCCGCGGCGCTGCGCGACGATCTCGCCGTCGCGGACGTAGACGACGCCCCAGCCCCCCGGACCCGGGTTCCCCGAGCACGAGCCGTCCGTGAAGATGCCGGAGGCGGGCCCGGCGTCGTACCGCGCGAGCACCTCGGCGGTCGACAGCGATCGCTCCGGCGCGCGCGCGCCGGCGCCGGCGCCGGCCGGGCGCCGCGCGCCCCCGCGGCGGCCGCGGTCACTCAAGGCTGATCCCGTTGTAGAGCATCACGGGGTCGCCCCTGAACACGTCGCTCTCGAGGTTCGCGATCACCACGACCGGCCGGTCGGCGAGCACGATCGCGCTCCCCACCCAGCCGTCGGGCAGGCGCGGCTCCTCCCACTGGCGGAAGGTCGCCTGCCCGCGCACCGGCCGCGCCTCGGTGATCAGCCCGTTCGGGAACGCGCGCGAGTAGTAGCCGATGTGCACGAGCGCGGTGGAGCCGTCGAACGTGAGCACGCGGAACCAGGAGTTCCAGCCGCGCCGGCCCCCGAACGGCCCGAAGTTCTTGTTCAGGACGGGCAGCACGACCTGCCGCGAGGCCTCGGCCGCGGAGAACCCGCGGTAGTCGGAGAGCCCGCCGTTCGGCGAGATCCGCTGCGCGACCACCGCGATCGGCTGCACCGCCTGCATGCGCACGGTGCCGAAGAACGTGGAAGGGAGCGTCTTGTCGGGCGGGAGGCAGCTCCCGGGGCCGTCCACGCGCTGGTCGCAGGTGAGCGACGAGGTGACGACGACGGTGTGCTCGAACGCGAGCTCGCTGCCCGCGGCGTCGCGGCCCTCGAAGCGGAGCGAGACCTCGTTGGGGACCGTGGGGTCGCCGTTGAGGATGCGGAAGCGCGTACTCCAGCGGCTCTGCCCCTCGCTCGCGTTGCGGTCGACCATCGGCAGGACGACCACGCGGCTCAGCTCGTCCTGGTTGATGCCGCGGTAGGAGCCGAGGCCGGGGCGGTGGCGGTCGCGGGTGTCGACGACGAGCGAGGGGAGCTGCGCGGAGGCGGCGACGCCCGAGTCGGTGTCGTAGGTGCGCACGACCGCGGCGCCGTCGAAGCCGAGCGCGACGGGGAGCGAGCGCTCGTCGCGCACGAGCGTGGCGCGCGGCCCGAGCAGGTGGCCGCCGCGCGAGCAGCCCCCGGTGGGGGCGGGCGGGTCGACGGCCGCCGGTGAGAGGCTGCCCTCGCGGAAGTAGCGGATCTCGACGCAGGCGGGGGCGTCCGCGCTCGTGTTCTGGAGCGAGAGCCGCGAAACAAAGGTGTCGTTGTTCGCGACGACCGGCGCGTACTGCTGCGGGGTGGGCGCGCCGAGCCGCAGGCTGTCGCCGTCGATCTCGAAGCTGCCGTCCGCGCGGAGGACGTCGCGGCCGAGCATCGCGACGAAGGGCTGGTCGACGGTGACGTGGCCGCCGCCGCGGAAGCCCGCGGGGAGCGCGAGGTTCGTCTGCTGGAAGAACGACCAGCCGAAGCCGGGGCGGAGCGCGGTGCAGACGCCAGCCTGCGGGCAGGCCTCGGTCGTGACCCGGTTGCCGGCGCGGTCGTAGAAGTCGATCTGGATGTTGGCGGGGGCGCCGCCGACGTTCTGGATGCGGATCCAGGAGTTCTCGTCGCCGCGGTCGACGGCCTGCGAGGCGAGCGAGCGCCCGTCCGCGACGAGGGCGACCGCGAGCGCGGCGGCGGTGAGGGCGAGCGCGAGGGCGGCACGCGGCATCGCGGCGCGCAGGCGCGACAGAACTCCGGGCACCCGCAGACAGCCTCTCCCCCCGCGCCGCGCGATCATACGAGATCGCCTCCGTGAGAGCCCCGCGGCGTGCGGGCGCGGGCGCGGGCGCGGTTCCATGCGCCTGCGGAGGTCGGGTGTTACGATTCGCGGCCCGGGCCGCCGCGGCCCGTGCGTTGCGGGGTGTAGCTCAGCCTGGCAGAGCGCTTCGTTCGGGACGAAGAGGCCCCCAGTTCAAATCTGGGCACCCCGACCACCCGCCCCCACCAGTGGTGACGAAGAACACGGGCGATTGCGGGCCGCGCCAGGGGCGGCCCGCGCTAGGCAACGGCGACGCGAGCCCGTATGCTCCCGTCCCCTCGGGGCCGGCGGATCAGGCGGGCCCGCGATGATCGGGGTTCTCCCCAACATCCGGATGGCGGCAGCTCCTCCACGATGTCGGTGCGAACCGGCACCGGTGCAGGCGTCGCTTTCGAGTGAGCGGCCCGAACGGCGGTGCGGCGGGGGTGAGCCCGGGAAACTTTTTCGTCGAGACGAACGTTCTTGTGGCAAGGCACAGGGCCCCTGCCGGGGCCCGCGGGATCACCGGGGCCCGCCCGGGGCCCCCGGGGCTAGGATCGAAGTATCGTGCGCAACGCTGAACGAGCCCGGGTCACCGAGATGACGCCAGTAATGAGCCGCAAGCAGCGCATCGAGGCCGCCATCGAGGCGGCGCTCGCCGGCGACTGGAAGCGCGCCGCGGCGGAGAACCGCGCGCTGCTGGCGGAGGCGCCGCGCGACGTGGAGGCGGCGAACCGCCTCGGGAAGGCGCTCACCGAGCTCGGGCAGAAGAAGCAGGCGATCGAGGCCTACCGGGTCGCGCTCGAGATCGACCCGGCGAACGCGATCGCCCGCAAGAACCTGGCGCGGCTGGAGGACACGAAGGCGGGCGGCAAGAGCGCCCGCGCGCGGCGCGCCACCCCGCCCGAGCTCGCCAAGCCCGCGACCTCGCTGATCGAGGCGTCGGACCGCGCCGCCGAGTTCCACCTCCAGCAGCCGAACCTGCGGGCGCTCGCGAAGCTCGACCCAGGCGACCCCGCGCAGTTCGAGCCGAACCCGCGCGGCGTCGCCGTGAAGAGCATGGCCGGCGAGCTGCTCGGCTACATCGAGCCGCGCGCCGGGCTGCGGCTGCGACGCATGATCGAGGGCGGGAACCGCTACTCGGCGGTGATCCGCAGCATCGCGCCGGACCGCGGCGCGATCGTGCACATCCGCGAGACCTTCAAGCACCCGTCGCTCGTCGGCCAGACCTCGTTCCTGCAGTCGCCGAGCGCGCGGCGCCGGCTCTTCCGCGCGTATACGAAGAGCTCCGTGGTGCGGTACGACCGCGACATCGAGTTCGAGTTCGAGGAGGGCGAGAGCGAGGAGCCATCGGCCGACGCCTGGCGCCCGCGCGCGGCCGCCGCCGCCACCGAGGACGACGACGAGAGCGGGGACGTCGCCTTCAGCGACGACGCCGTCGAGGTGGACGACGACGACGACGACATCGCCATCGGCGACGACTCGCCCGCCGCGAACGAGGAAGAAGAGGACGACTAGCGCGCCCGACGCGGCGCTTCGACGGTCTCCGCGCGCGCGGCCGGGCCCACCCGCCCGGCCGCGCGCGCGCTCCGGGGAGGCGGCGTTGAGGCGGTAGGATGCGCGCATGACCGCCGACCGCGCCCCCGCCCGCGGCGCTCCCGCGCCCCGCATCCTCGTGACGCGCGCCGAGAACGTCGTCGGCGAGCGCTGGGAGGACTACGCCGACGCCGTGCGTCGCGCCGGCGGCGCGCCCGAACCGATCGACCTCGGCGCGCTGCCCGAGCCCGGCGGCG
>VGNK01000019.1 GCA_016866055.1 Chloroflexota bacterium
CGGCTCGCTCTGGCACGCCTTCTACGCCTCGAACCGCCGCTTCGTCGCGCTCGACCTCGACGCGCCGCGCGGGCGCGAGGCGCTCGCCGCGCTCTGCGCGCGCGCCGACGTCGTGCTCGACGCGGGGACGCTCGCGCGCGCCGGCGTCGACGGGGCCGCGCTGCTGCGCGATCACCCGCGGCTCGTGCTCGTGGGCGTCAGCTCGTTCGGCCGCGAGGGTCCGTGGCGCGACCACCTCGCGCCCGACCTCGTCGCGAGCGCGCTCGGCGGGATCTGCGCGACCTGCGGCGACGTCGACACCCCGCCGCTCAAGGGGTTCGGCGAGGTCGCCTTCGCGGTCTCGGGCGCCTACGCGGCGATCGCCGCGCTCGCCGCGCTGCGGCACGCGCGCGAGACCGGCGAGGGTCAGCGCGTCGACCTCTCCGTGCACGAGGCGATCGCCTCCTGCCTCGAGCACGTGCTCATGTGGCTCTGGTACCACGACCGCCTGCCGATGGCGCGCGGGCCGGCGCTGGCGCGCCGCGGCTCGCTGCACTGGAGCGACGCCTACCAGGTGATGGCCGCGCGCGACGGCGCGATCATGATCACCCCCACGCCCGACGCGCAGCGGCTGATCGCCTGGCTGGCCGCGGAGGGCGCGCAGCAGGACGTGCTCGACGAGCGCTACGCGACCGCCGCCGTCGACCCCTTGGTGCGCACGCAGCTCACGCACCGCCTCATGCAGGTGCTGCGCGAGTGGGTGGCGACGAAGGAGGTCGAGCCGTTCTTCTTCGAGGCGCAGCGCCGCCACCACCCCTTCGGGTGGGTGCTGCCGCCCGACCGCGTCGCGGAGAACCCGCAGCTCGCCGCGCGCGACTGGTGGGTGCCGCTCCCGCCCGGCGACTTGGCGGACGCCGGCGCGCGGGCGCCGGGCGCGCCGTACCACCTCTCGGAGACGCCCTGGCGCGCGCCCGGCGCGCACGCCGCCCCCGACGCCGACACCGAGGCGGTGCTGCGCGAGATCGGGTGGGATGCATGACCGCCGCCGGCGCCCGCGGCCGGCTCCCGCTCGAGGGCGTGCGCGTGCTCGACTTCACCCACGTCCTCGCCGGGCCGTTCGCCACGCGCATCCTCGCCGACATGGGCGCGGACGTGGTGAAGGTGAACTCCGCGACGCGGCCCGGAAACACGCCGGCGAGCCCTTACTACGCGATGTGGAACCGCAACAAGCGCGCGCTCGCGCTCGACATGGGGCGCGAAGAGGCGCGCGCGCTGTGCCGCCGCCTCGCCGAGCGCGCCGACGTCGTGATCGACAACTTCTCGGTGGGCGTGCTCGAGCGCTGGGGCATCGGCTACGAGAGCGTGCGCGAGGCGAACCCCGGCGTCGTCTACGCCGCGATGTCGGGGATGGGCGAGCGCGGGCCGTGGTCGGGCTTCGTATCGTACGCGCCCACCGTGCACGCGCTCGCGGGCCTCACCTACCTCACGGGGGTGCCCGGCCGCGCCGACATCGGGATCGGGTTCTCCTACAACGACCACGCCTCGGGGCTGCACGGTGCGGTCGCCGTGCTCGCCGCGCTCGAGGCACGGCGCCGCACGGGCCGCGGGCAGCGCGTCGATCTGTCGCAGTTCGAGGTGGGGGTGAGCCTCGCCGCGCCGGCGCTGCTCGACTACTTCGCGAACGGGCGCGTGGTGGAGCCGCCGGGCAACCGCCTCCCCTACGACGAGGCGGCCCCGCACGGCTGCTTCCCGTGCGTGGGGGAGGACGATCGCTGGGTCGCGATCGCGGTGATGGACGACGCGCACTGGCGTGCGCTGCGGGGGGTGATGGGCGACCCCGCGTGGGCGCGCGACCCGCAGTACGACACGGCCGCCGGGCGCGTCGCGGACGCCGGCGCGGTCGAGATGCTCGTGGCCGCGTGGACGCAGGGCCTCGACGCTTACGAAGTGCAGGCGCGCTGCCAGGCCGCCGGCGTGCCCGCCGGCGTCGTGCAGACGGGCGTCGACCTCGCGCGCGACCCGCAGCTCGCGGCGGGCGGGTTCTTCGGCGAGACGGAGGAGCCGCACCCGCTGCTCGGTCGCACGTTCTTCGACCGGCTCCCGCTGCGCTTCGAGCGGACTCCTGTCACCGCGTACCGCCGCTCGCGCGTGCTCGGCGAGGACAGTGCCGCCGTGCTCGGCGACTGGCTCGGGCTCGCGCAGGACGAGGTGCGCCGCGGCGAGGCGGAGGGGTACCTGGGCTGAGGACCCGGCGAGCAGCCCGCGTCAGCGGGCTGAGCGGGCTGTCGGATCTCCGGTGACTTGCGCAACGGCTCATGGGGCTGACGCCCCACGCTCGCCGGAAGTCAGACCACCCGCCACTGCACGAGCGTGAACTGCGGGTCGTGGTCGTCATGATCCTCGAAGACCGCCTCCACGTCCGTGCCGATCACGACCTCCTGCTCGGGGTCGCCCAGCAGGTTGCCGACCATGCGCACGTTGCCTGCGCCTGGCAGCTCCACGAGCACCACGAGGTACGGCACGCCGGTCTGCAGCGCGGGGTGTGCGGGGTACCAGTTGCGCTCCCACGAGTAGATGCGCCCGCGCGGCTCGACCCGGCGGTAGGAGAGCGAGTCCCAGTCGTGGCAGTGGTGGCAGAGGAACTCCGGCCCCCACTGGTAGTTCTCGCACGCCCCGCAGAACTGCACGAGGAGCTCGTGGCGGCGCGTCGCCTCCCAGAACTCCTTGCCCAGCCCGTCGATGTGCGGGGCCGGGGCCGGCAATCCCACGGGCAGGTAGTACTTGCGCTCGGGCCGCTGCGATGCCGCCATGCGCCGCCCCCTAGCCGCGCTCGGTCGCCAGGATGAGGTTGCTCACGGGCTGCACCATCGGCCCCGACGTCACCATCGAGATCTCCACGTCGGGCACCTGACAGGTGGAACTCCCGCGCACCTGGCGCACCGCCTCGGTGATCAGCTCGAGGCCGTGCATGTAGCACTCGGCGAGGTTGCCGCCGCTCGTGTTGAGCGGGAGCCGCCCCTTCGGCGACGAGAAGTTCTCGAGCGTGAAGAAGTCGTTCACCTCGCCGGGCGCGCAGAAGCCGTGCTCGACGATGCTCATCATCACGCCGCCGGTGAAGTTCTCGTACGACTGCAGCACGTCCACGTCGTCGGGACCGACGCCGGCCATCGCGTAGAGGCGCGGCGCGAGCGTCTTGAAGTTGCTCGTCGCGTAGTCGGGCGCGTTGTGTGCGGCCGCGCCCTGCCGGTGCGCCGAGCCCTGCGCCGCGGCGAGGATATACGCCGCCTTCTGCTTGAGATCGCGCGCCCGCTCCGCAGCGACGAGGACGAGCGCCGCGCCGCCGTCGTTCTCCATGCAGCAGTCGAACAGGTGGAACGGCTCGACGATCCAGCGCGAGTGGTCGTAAGCCTCCTCGTCGAGCGCGCGGCCGTACATCACGGCGCGCGGGTTGGACTGCGCGTGGCGGTAGGACGCCAGCGCGATCGCGCGCAGCGCCTCCTGCTTCGCGCCGTGATCGTGCATGAAGCGCCGCACGCGCATCGCGAACGTCTGCGCGGGCGACATCACGCCGTACGGCACCGTGAACGCGCCGTCGCCGGCGACCGTGTTCACGCGCGGGCCCTGCCCGAAGCGGCCGAACTGCCCCTGCGCGAGCCCGCGGTAGACGACTACCGTCTCCGCGTAGCCCGCCGCGATCGCGGCCGCCGCGTTGGCGACCGCCCCGGAGCCGCCACCACCGCCGCCGCCCCAGAACATGTTCGAGAAGCGGTACTCGGGGATGCCGAACGCCGTCGCGATGCGCTCCGGCGTGTTGCGGTCGTTCGAGTACGAGGCGAAGCCGTCGATCTCGCGGACGTCGATGCCGGCGTCCTCGGCCGCGCGCTGCACCGCCTGCAGCACCAACTCGAACTCGGACTCGGTGGCCTGCCCGCGCTTGTAGTAGGTCGTCTCGCCGATGCCGGCGATCGCCACCTTGCCGCGGATCGTGCGCTCGCTCGTGGTCATATGACCTCCCGGGGCGTCAGGGTTCGGCCGACGTTGTATCAGGTCGGACCGGGTGAAGAGCAAGCGCCGGCCGTCGAAATCAAGCCGCCGCTTGTCGCCGGTAGGGTGATGGCTCGCGGGCCGGTGGGACGGGGGCGCGGCGACGATGCCTGAATTGCTGATCGCGTCTCGACCTCCCTACGCGAGGCGGCCGCGGACGATCTGGCCGCCGCACCGGTTCACCATCCACCCGACGCGCGGTCACACCACCCTCGACCTCCAGGACCAGGCGACGCTGAACTTTTTCTCGTCGGCGGCCGCCCGGCCGCCGGGCACCTGGTGCCCGACCGCCGACGCGCTCGTCTCCGCCGACGAGGACCGCGTCTGGGTCTTCGGCGAGCCCCAGGGGCTGCGCACCGAGCATTCCTCCGTCGCCACCGGCTACGGCACCTGGGGGGCGGACTGGGAGTGGGCCGCGGACGAGGTCGGGATCAGCATCGAGGTCCCTCAGACGGCCGCGCAGGAGGAGTACGCCGACGCCACGCTGGAGCGCCTCGCGTGGCTCTGCCGCCATCTCCAGGCGACGCTCGGCTTCGTGGTCCCCGCGGTCCGCGTCCGGGGCTGGTCGCAGCTGCGGAGCGCCCCGATCCTGTCCGGGTACATCGGCCACGAGGACACGATGAACGGGATGAAGAGCGGGAAGAGCGACCCCGGCGCCCGCTTCCCGTGGGAGAGGTTCCTGCAGATGGTGACCCCCGAGCAACCCGACCACCCCACCGTCGCCGACGCGACGACCCTCTACCAATTCGTGCGCGCGGATGAGCGCAATCGAGCGAACCCCGGCGCGACGGCGGTCGACTTCACGCCCGGCGTCACCGTCTCGGTCGTGCGGCGTAACGGCCGGCGCATCCTCACGATGGAGATGCCCGACTGAGGGCGCCCTGCGCGCCGGCCGGCGGCGGAACGCGCTACTCGGCGCCCATCCGCTCGAGCAGCCGGTCCTCCTCGGACCAGTCGAACTGCAGCGTCTCGTCGAGCCGCTCTGCGCGGAACCACTCGTAGGTCTGCTCGACGGCGGAGGCGAACCGGTACTCGGGCTCGAAGGCGACATCGCGCCGCAGCCGGTCGACGCTGAACACGACGCTCTCGTTCCAGTGGTGGATGTACGGCGCGAGGCGCTGGATCATGTGCCGCGTCTGACCGCCCGCCCACACTTCGTCCATCAGCGCGGGCGGCACGAACCGCTTGCGCACCTCGACGCCCAGGATCTGGGCGAAGGTGTCGACGTAGCCCTCGTCGCTCCAGTAGTCGGAGCCGGTGAGGTTGTAGCGCTTCCCGAACGTCACCGGGTTCAGCATCAGCATGCGCAGCGCGCGCGCCTCGTCGTCCACGTGGCCGACCTGCGCGAGCGTCGTCCCGTCGCCGGGGACGAGCACGGGGCGGCCGGTGAGCATGCGCATGAACATGCGCTGCTCGCGGTCCGGGATGATGTTGTGCGGCCCGAACACCATCGAGAAGGGCACGATCGTCGCCGGGAAGCCGCGCTCGCGGTGCTCGCGCACCAGGTAGTCTTCGCAGATGAGCTTGTTCAGGCCGTACTCGCTCTGCCGCGGTGAGCGGTCGACGGGGTCGCCCTCTCGGATCGGGAGCACCTTCGCGGCCGCGTAGATCACGGTCGAGCTCGCGAAGACGTAGTGGGCGATGCGCCCGCGGAAGATCTCGACGATGCTGCGCACGTCGTCGAGCGTGTACGCGCTGATGTCCTGCACGCAGTCGAACTTCTCGTCGCGGAAGACGGCGCGCAGCGCCGCGTGGTCGTGGCGGTCGGCGTAGAGCCGGCGGACCCCGCGCGGGAGCTTCGCCTCGGTCTGGCCGCGGTTGAGCACCGTGACCTCGTGGCCGTGCTTCGCGAGCTCGTGCACGAGCGCGAGCCCGTTGAACCGCGTGCCGCCCATGACGAGGACGCGCATGGCGGAGTCCTTTCTGGTGTCGCCGCCTAGCGTCCGGGCAGGAGCCGCGCGCGCCGCAGCGCGCGGCTCGCGCGCACAGAAGCGACGAGCAGCCGCGACAGCGAACGCGCGTGCGCGTCGTCGAGCGCGGCCTCGAAGCGCCGGAGCGCCGCGTCCACGAGCGCGCGGCCGCGCTCCGGCCCGAGCAGGTCGAGGTTCGACGAGAGCACGACGGCGCCGACGACGAACGCCATCGCCGCGCGCCGGTAGTCGCGCCGCAGCCGCCGCAGCGAGTAGCCTCGCACGCCGCGGTCGACGAGCGTCGCGTGGTAGAGCGCGAGCAGCTCGCGCTCGCGGGCGCGCCGCAGCTCGATCGGCAGGCTCAGCACCAGCCAGTAGGCGAGATCGGCGGCGGGCTGCCCCGCCGCGGTGCCCTGCCAGTCGATCACCGCGAAGCGCCCGCCCTCGGGCGTCGGGAAGAACAGGTTGTCGAGCCGCACGTCCCCGTGCACGAGCGTGAACGGCCGCCGCACCGCGACGAGGTCCTCCGCGAGCTCCCCGGCGATCGAGTCGAGCCGCTCGGCGAGCACGACGAGCCCGGGGTACGCCCCGGACATCGACGCCCGGAACGCGGGCAGTCCGGCGCGAAAGAGCCGTAGCACCTCCTGCAGCACCTCCGCGCGCGGCCGCAGCTCGCGCAGCACGCGCTCGTCGTTCCACCACCGCGCGTGGAACGTCGCGAGCAGCCGCGTCACCTCGCGCGCCTGCTCGAGCGAGGCCCCCGCGACCTGGTCGCCGACGGTGGCGGGGCGCATGTCCTCGAGCAGGATCATGAACGTCGCGGTCGCCGGGTCGATCTCGGCGTAGTAGCAGCGCGGGGTCGGGAGGCCCGCGCGCTCCGCCCACTCGCGGTAGAAGCGCACCTCCCGCTCGTAGCCGCCGAGCGAGGCGAGCATGCGGCGCGTCGGCTCGTGATCCGCGGCGAACTTCGCGATCACCGACGCCGGCGCCGCGGCGGGCGCGCCCTCGTAGGTGACGGAGAGGCGCGCGAGCCGCCCGGCGAACCCCTCGCCTACCGCGATCGGTTGCGCGCGCACCTCGGCCACGCGCCCGGCGGCGAGCGCGCCGGCCTCGCGCAGCACGTCGGCCAGCCAGGCGGGGGCGATCGCCTCCGCGCTCTCCGGGATCGCGCGGGGGACCGCCGCCCCGGGTGCGGGCTGGACCATCGCTCGCCTCCTCGCCGAGGGCGCACCTCCCCGCCGACCATGGCGGGCGACGAGGGGGCCATCATGCCTCACGTCGAGCCCGCCGTGGGTCGCCACCGCCCGCCGGTGCCACGACCGGCTCGCGCGGAGGGAGGGTGGGGCGGTGGCTGCGAAGTACTCCTTCGTCACGCACTGGACGTTCGACGAGCCGGTGGCGACGGTCTGGGACGCGATCGTCGACTCGCTGAGCTGGCCCAGCTGGTGGCGCGGCTTGCCGGGCGTCGAGGAGATCGAGCGCGGCGACACGCAGGGGATCGGCGGCGTGCGGCGGTACACGTTCCGGAGCCGGCTGCCGTACGACCTCGTGTTCGACATGCGCACGACACGCGTCGAGCCGCACGGGCTGCTCGCCGGCGAGGCGACGGGTGAGCTCGTCGGCACCGGCGTCTGGCAGCTTCGCGAGGAGGGCGGCCGCACGGTGGTGCAGTACAACTGGGACGTGAGCACGAGCCGCCCCTGGATGAACTGGCTCGCGCCGATCGCACGCCCGATCTTCGCTTGGAACCACGACGTGATCATGCGCTGGGGCGAGGAGGGGTGCGCGCCCACCTCGCCGCGCAGCGCGCGGGCGGCGCGCGCTGATCGCCCCGGCGCCGCGGCGGCTCGCGGCACGCTCGCGACGTGCGGGCCGTCGCGCTCGCGCTGCCGCTCGCCGCGGTCTTCGGCGCACCCGGCGCCGCCTCCGGCGGCGACGGCGGGCTCGCCGGCGGCGGCCCGCCGTTCGAGGAGCTGACGCTCCAACGCGACGACGCGGGGGAGTGGCGCTTCGCCGCCCGCCTCCTCACCCGCAACGCCTCGTTCAACGTGCGGCTGCGGCTCCCCGGCGGGGTCGTCGACACGAACGCCGACGAGCTCCGCACCGACGGCGAGCTCCTGTGGCGGCTCGACCCCTGGGCAAGCCACGCGCGCTCTTCGCGCGCTTGCGCCCCGGGTCCGGCCCGCACCCGCTGGTGATCGCGGGCGCTGTGGCCGCGACCGCCGCGCTCGCGATCGGCGCCGGGCTGCTCGTCCGCCGGCGCGACGCGCAGAGCGCGAGCGGGTGAGCGCGCGCGACCTCGGCGGACCCTCCGCGCCCTCTGCGCCCGCCGTCCCGCGAGACGGCGCCCCTGCGCCGCGGGGAGTGCATTACACACGTTGCCTACGTGCGTGGTACCTCCTGATACTGGTACGCGATGACTTGTCATAACGGAGACGGGCTGCCGGAGGGCTCGACGTGGTCTCGGATCCGCAACTCGAGACGCCGCATGCTCAGGCCGCTGCGGCGGGGGCGTTCCCGCTGGCGGCGGATCACGGAGGCGCTGACGGCGCTGCGCAGGGGGAACCCCGCGCTCGTGGCGCGGCTCGGCGGCGGGCGCGGGCGCTGGGGCTCGAGGTCCCCGGGCTGCAGATCGAGGCCTGGCGCGGCGAACTGACGCTGCGCGGCGAGATGCTCGCGGCGGACGCGCGCCAGCTCGAGGAGGAGCTCGGCCGCATGCGCGGCGTGCGCCGCAGCTACAACTTCATCCACGCGCGGGGCTCCTCCGGTGGGTAGCCCGTGCGGACGTGCGGCCGGCGCGCCGCCGAGCGGGGCGGGGCCCCCGCGCCTCGCCGGGCCGCGCGGCCGCACCGCCTCGCGCGCCGTTCGTTGACACGCGCTTCGCGCCGTTCATACGTTCGGCAGCACTCGGCGAACGACCAGGCATCGCCGTCGCGCGCGCGACGGCCCGCTCGGGGGTGACGCATGGCCTCGGTCCACGACCGTCCACCGTCGACCGGTGAGCCGCCCTCGGCGCGCATCGCGCCCTATCGCCAGGAGCGCGTCGATCACCTGCCGTTCGGGAGCGCTGAGAAGGCCGACCGTTACCGCACCGAGCGCTACCTCGGCGCCACCGGGCTGAACTGGTACACGGCCGATCCCACGGTGCGGTTCCTCGCGCGCTACCACCTGCAGCCGCACGAGCTCGCGTGGGCGGAGCCGCACCTCGAGGGGCTGGGCGCGCTGATGGGCGGCCGCATCTCCGAGCTCGCCGAGGAGACCGACCGCAACCCGCCGCGGCTCGAGCCCTACGACCGCTGGGGTCACGAGATCAACCGCGTCGTGCTGCCGCACTCGCTGACCGAGGCGAAGCGCCTCGTCTTCCGCCACCGCTTCCAGAACCCCGCGATCCGCGAGGACGCGCAGCGCCACGGCGTGCGGCACGATTTCCCCGTCACCGCCTACTCCTACCTCCTCGACCAGGCCGACATCGGCCTCGCCTGCGCGATCGGCACCGGGGTCGGGATGGTGCAATCGCTCGTCAGCAAGTACGCCACGCCGGAGATCCGCGACTGGGTGATGCCGCGGCTCCTCTCCGAGGAGTGGGAGGGCGCCGCGGCGCAGCTGCTCACCGAGCGCACCGGCGGCTCCGACCTCGGGCAGCTCGAGACGACGGCAACGCCCGACGGCGACGCGTGGCGGATCAACGGGATGAAGTGGTTCGTCTCGAACGTCGACGGCGAGGCGTTCGTCGTGCTCGCGAAGCCCGAGGGCGCGCCCGACAGCGCGCGCGGCGTGTGCACCTTCCTCGTGCTGAAGGAGCGCCGCGACGGCCGTCGCAACGGCGTGCGCATCCGGCGCCTCAAGGACAAGCTCGGGACGAAGTCCGTCGCCTCCGCGGAGGTGGAATTCGTGGACGCCGAGGCGTTCCTGCTCTCCGGCGACCCGCGCGACCCGAGCGCCGCCGCGGACGAGCCGGCGGGGGGCGACGGCCGCGGGCTCACGCGCATGATGGAGATGACGAACGTCGCGCGGCTCGGCGTGGCGATGATGGGGCTCGGCTGCGCGCGCCGCGCGCTCGTGGAGTCGATCTGCTACGCGCGCGTCCGCACGGCGTTCGGCCGCTCGCTCATCGACCAGCCGCTGATGCGCCGCAAGCTCGCGGAGATGGTCGTCGACGTCGAGGCGACGCAGGCGCTCGTCTTCGACGGCTCCGGGCTCCCGAACCACCAGCAGGACCGCGAGGAGGTGCGCCGGCTGCGCATCGGCGCGCCGGTGGTGAAGCTGAAGGCGGCGCGGCTCGGGATCACGGCCGCGAGCGACGCGATCGAGGTGCACGGGGGCAACGGCTACATCGAGACGTGGCCGGTCGCGCGCATCCTGCGCGACGCCCACGTGAACACGGTGTGGGAGGGCCCGGACGCCATCCTCTGCCTCGACGTGCGCCGCGCGATGGAGCGCGAGGAGGCGGACGGGCCTCTGCTCGACCGCATCCGCGAGGCCGTCGAGCACGGCGGCGAGACCGCCACCGCGGCGCTCGTCGGCGAGCGCGCGGACGACCTCGAGCGGGCGATCGAGGCGTGGCGCGGGCTCGACCGCGAGACCGCGGAGGCGCGGCTCTACCCGCTCGCGCAGTTCATGGGCGACGTCTACGCGGGCGCGCTGCTCGTGGAGCAGGCCGACTGGGAGACCCGCGTCGAGGGGGGCGAGCGCAAGGCGCTCGTCGCGCAGCTCTTCGCGGAGCGCTCCCTCGCGGACCCCGACCGCCTGCGCGGGATCGCGAGCCCGGCGCGCACGGCGCTCGCGCGCTTCGACGAGCTCGTGGGCGGCGCGCTCGTCGACGACCGGCCGCGCCCGTGATGCGGCCGCGCGGGCCGCGATGACCGCGGCGGACCTCGAGTACGTGACGGTGGCGCGGGCGGACGACGTGCCGCCCGGCGCGCTCTACGAGGCCGAGCTCGACGGCGAGCCGCTGCTGATCGTGAACGTCGAGGGCACGCTCTACGCGTGCGCGGCGCTCTGCACGCACCTCGACGGGCCGCTCTCGCAGGGCGTGCTCACAGGGGCGGTGCTGCGCTGCCCGTGGCACGGCAGTACCTTCGACGTGCGCAGCGGCGAGGCGCTCGGGCGCCCGGCGCGCGAGCCGCTGCGCGGCTACGCGCTGCGGGTGCATGCGGGCGAGATCCAGGTGGCGCGACCCTAGGGGATCGCGCGTAATGCACGGCCGCGGGGCCGGCAGCGGAACGGGGTGCGGGATGGTCGCGGTGCGGTTCGCTCCGAACGCCGAATGGCTCGCCGATCCGCAGGCCCAGTACCGGGAGCTGCGCGCGCAGGACCCGGTGCACTGGAGCGAGGAGCTCGGGCACTGGGTGCTGACGCGCTACGGGGACGTCGTCGCGGTGCTGAAGGACCGGCGCTTCACGGCCGGCAACCGCCCGCCGCAGCGGCGGTGGGGTCGGGCGACGATGATGGTGACCGCCGACCCGCCCGAGCACGCCCGGCTGCGCCGGCCGGTCACGCACCGCTTCAGCGCCGGCGCGATCCAGCAGACCCGCCCGCGCATCCAGGAGGTGGTCGACGCGCTGCTCGACGAGGTCGAGCCGCGCGGCGAGATCGACGCCGTCTGGGACTTCGCGCGGCAGCTCCCGCGCACGATCATCGCCGAGATGATGGGGGTGCCGCTCGAGCCGCCGCGGCTCACCCCGCGCTCCGGCGAGCCCGCGCGCGACGAGATGCTGCGCCCGCCGCGCCGCGAGGAGAGCTCGGAGCCGCCCACCACCGAGCAGGACCGCTTCTTCGAGCGCGCGCTCGAGGCGCACCGCGCGGAGCTGCAGGACGACCTGCTGCAGGACCTGCTCGCGTCGGAGGCGGGCCACCGGCTGAGCGCGGAGGAGGTGCTGGACACCGCGGTCATCCTCTACGGCGCCGGTCAGGAGACCACCGCGAACATGATCGGCAACGGGCTGCTCGCGCTGCTCACGCACCCGGAGGCGCTCGCGAAGCTGCGGCGCGAGCCAGGGCTCGCCCACTCCGCGGCCGACGAGCTGCTGCGCTTCGACTCCCCCGTGCACACCGTGCGACGCAAGGCGCTCGAGGACGTCGAGATCGGCGGCCGGACGGTCCGCGAGGGCGACAAGGTGCTCTGCATGCTCGTCGCCGCGAACCACGACCCGGAGGTCTTCGCGCACCCGGAACAGCTCGACATCGAGCGCCGGGACAACTACCACGTCGCCTTCGGCTCGGGCGTGCACACCTGCCTCGGCGGGCTGCTCGCGCGCGCCGAGACCGAGATCGCGGTGTCGACGCTCGTGCGCCGCTACCCGGAGCTGCGGCTCGCCGTGCCGCCCGAGGAGATCGAGTGGACGGGGAGCTTTGTGATCCGCGGGGTGAAGCGGCTGCCCGTCGCGCTGCGCTGACCGCGTCCCGCTGACCGGGAACCCACGCGCGCGGCCGGCTCGCGCGGCCGGCGCTCCGAGGCCGCGCTCGGCCGCGCGCCTCGCCGCGCCCTGCCTCGCGCGACGCCGGCGCCTACGACCCGCCCGCCGCCGCCGCGTCGCGCTCCGCGGCCGCCTCGTCCGGCGCCGGCGCGTCCGCGCGGTAGCTCCGCAGCTGCGGGATACGCCACCACACCAGCGCCACCACCGCGAGGCAGCCGAGCCCGCCGCTCACCACCGAGAACGTCGCCGTCGTGAGCGCCGCCACCACCCCCGACTCCACCGAGCCGAGCTGGTTCGAGGTGCTGATGAAGACCGCGTTCACCGAGCTCACCCGCCCGCGCAGCGTGTCGGGCGTCGAGAGCTGGATCGTCGCGTGCCGCATCACGACGCTCAGCTGGTCCGCCGCGCCGACCGCCATGTAGGCGACCACCGAGAGCCAGAACTCGCGCGAGAACCCGAAGATCACGGTCGCCAGCCCGAACGCCGCCACCGAGAGGATCAGCGTGCGTCCGGTCTGCCTCGGCGGCGGGAACACGATCAGCAGCAGCGCCATCAGCAGCGCCCCCGCCTCCAGCGCGGAGGTGAGCACGCCGTACCCCACCGCGCCCACCTCCATGATGTCGACCGCGTACACCGGCAGCAGCGCCTTCGCCCCGCCGAAGATCACCGCGAACATGTCGAGGGTCATCGCGCCCAGCAGCACGGGGCGGTGTCGCACGTAGGAGACGCCCTCGCGGACCGCGTCGATCCCGACCGCGCGGCGCCCCCCGCCCTCGGGTACGCGCACCGGCACGAGCACGACGATCGCGATCGCCACGAGCACGCCGTGCACGACGTACACCGCGCCGACGCCGACCGTCGCGATCAGCCCCCCGGCGACCGCCGGCCCGGAGATGAACGCGATCGACTGCAGCGTCGAGTTCATCGTGATCGCGTTCGTGAAGATCGCGCGCGGCACGATCTGCGGGAGGATCGCCTGGCGCGCTGGGTTCTCGAACGCGGAGGCGAGCCCCGTGAGCAGCACGATCGCGTAGAGCAGCAGCAGCGTGACGGCATTCCCGGCGATCGCCCAGAGCACGAGGAAGGTGCAGGCGAGCGGCACCGTCTGGGAGAGCAGGATGATCGTGCGCCGGTTGTAGGCGTCGGCGACCGCACCGCCGATCAGGCTCATCGCGAGCGCGGGCACGAAGCGCGCGAGCCCGATCATCCCGAGCTGTAGCGCGGAGCCGGAGATCCCGTAGACCTGCCAGGCGATCACCGCCTGCAGCAGCGTCGACGCCACGCCGCTGCCGATGCGGCTGACCGTGAAGAGCCGGAACGCGGGGACGCGCAGCGCCGCAAGCGGGTCGTGCCCGGACCCGCGGGTCATGAGCTCATCGTGGGCGCTCCGCTCGACTGGTCGCGCGATCGTACGGCGCGCGCGGCGTGTGCTCAGCGGTCCTCCGGGAACGGCTCGCGGTCCAGCTCGATCGGCGCCACCGTCCGCACGTAGCCGCGATCGCGCGCGCGACGGTACGCCTCGGCGACATCGGCGGGGGCGAGCGCATAGTCGACGCTGAGTACGAGCTTCCCGGCGCGCAGGAAGATCGCGAGCGCCGTCTCGAGCTCGCGCGTGACCGCCGGCGGGGTGCGCGTACCGGGCGCGTCGTACCCGAAATCAACGTCCTCGGCGCCGATGCCGTCGACGGCCGCGAGGTAATCGGCGCGCGCGCCGAGCCCGGCGGCGTTCTGCGGCAGCACGAGGAACCCCGGCCGTCGCGCCTTGGCGTAGGCGGACAGCGCCCGCACGAACGCCACCATCTCGTCCTCGGCGGTGCGCCGCCCCCGTTCCTCGAACGCGCCGTAGCCGTCGACGAGGTCGAGGGAGGCGCCGTCGAAGCCCGCGGCGAGGATGCGGTCGAGGTAGGCGTCCGGCCCACCGAACACGATGCGCTGACACTCCTTCCCCCGGAAGCGCACGGGGTAGTTGCCCGGCCAGCGCGAGTTCCCGGGCTCGATCCACGGCGGGCTCCCGGGGCGCCACCCGGTGCGCCAGTCGAAGCGGTAGTCCTCCGCCTCGCCGATGCTCAGGTAGGCGACGACGAGCGCGGTGGGCGCCATCGCCGCGCGGAGCCGCTCGAGCTCCGCGCTCGAGAACGCGCCCTCTCCGCTTCCGTCGCGCGAGTAGTCGACGACGGCGAGCCCGGGTCGCAGGGCGGCGATGCGGTCGAGGTCTGGCCGGCTCAGCCAGTCGACCCACCGCTCGACCGGCGGCGCGCCGGATGGGGGGCTGGCCCCGCGACCCGCGCGGCCGCGATCGGCGTCGCCCCCGGCGGGAGACGGAGCGTCCTCATCCCCGGGCGCGCGCGCATCTCGGGGCCCCTCGCGCGCGGGGCTACGCCACCCCCACCTCCGCCGCGATCGGCGGCACGCGCAGGTGCCACTCGGTGCGCTGCTGGTAGGCGTGCCCCACCTGCAGCACGGTCGCCTCCGCGAACGGCGCGCCCACGATCTGCGCGGAGAGAGGCATCCCCGTCGACGGCGACACCCCGGACGGGATCGCGAGCGCCGGGTAGCCGAGCAGGTTGAACACCCCCGTGTAGCTCGGGGTCGCGAGCCGCTTCAGCGGATCCATCTCGGCCGCGCGCTGCGCGGGCTCGATCGTCGTCGGGGTGACGAGCACGTCGACCTCCGACATCACCCGCGCCGCCTCGCGCCGGAACCACGTGCGGAAGCGCTGCGCCTGCACGTAGTCCGCGCCGGAGTAGAGCGCGCCGCGCGCGACCAGCTGGCGGACGCCCTCGCCGTAGTCGCCCCAGCGCGTGCTCGCCATGTCGACGCGGTGGTAGGCGAACGCCTCGCACATCATCGTGATCCCGTTGGCGTGGCCGGCGAGGTCCGCGTGCGGGAGCGCGACCTCGCGCACCTCCGCGCCGAGCCCGGCGAGCGTGTCGATCACCGCCTCGGTCGCCGCCTTCACCTCGGGCTGCAGCGCGGGGTGGTCGTAGAAGTAGGGCACGGGCACCCCGACGCGCAGCCCGCGAACCCCGCCGTCGATGCCCGCGGCGTAGTCCGCGGTCTTCGCGCGCGCGGCGGTCGGGTCGCGGCGGTCGTGGCCGGCGATCACGTTCAGCACGAGGGCGCAGTCGAGCGCCGAGCGCGCCATCGGCCCGATCGAGTCGAGCGTGTAGCCGAGCGGCACGCAGCCCCACTTCGGGACGCGCCCGAAGGTCACCTTGAGCCCGGTGTGTCCGCACGCCGCCGCCGGCCCGCGCACGGAGCCGCCGGTGTCGGTGCCGAGCCCCGCGAGCACCATCCCGGTGACGACGGCGACGCCGGTGCCGCTGCTCGAGCCCGCGGGCGTGCGCTCGAGGTCCCAGGGGTTGCGCGGGACGGGGAACGGCTTCGAGGCGTCGGGGGCGCCGATCGCGAACTCCGACAGCACGAGCTTGCCCAGGATCACGGCGCCCGCGGCGCGCACGCGCTCGGTGACGACGGCGTCGTAGCCGTGGCCCCAGGCGCGGTCGAGTACGAGGCTGTTCGCCGTCGTTGGCGCGTCGCGCGTGGCGAGGATGTCCTTCAGACCGAACGGGATGCCCTGCAACGGGCCGCGGTCGACGCCGGAGGCGAAGTCCGCGTCGGCCCGGCGGGCCGCCGCCAGCGCGACGTCGTCGGTGACCGCGATGAAGGCGCCCACGCGATCGTTGAGCGCGCGGATGCGCTCGAGCGCGCTCTCGGTGAGCGCGACGCTGGTGGTGCGGCGCGCGCGCAGCGCGTCGGCGGCCTCGCGGAGGGTGAGCGGGAGGGTCATCGCGCACCCCCCGTCACGCGCCGGCGGCGCGGCGTGGGGGCGAGCGGCGCGAACCCGAGCGCCGGCTCCTCGTAGCGCACCTCGTCGATGTAGAGCCCGTCGGCGTTCGCGCGCAGCGTGGGGTAGGCCTGCACGAACTTCTCGAGCTCGGCGGCGGTGACGGGGACGCCGGCCGCGGCGAAGAGCGCGCGGACGGTCGCCTCGACCTCGGCCGGGGTGGTGGGTGCCGGCATGGCTTCCTCCCGGGTGACGCGGGCGCCCTTACGACGCGGGCCCGCACGCCCGCGCCCGGCGCGACCGCCGCATGCTAGGTCGCCCGGGGCCGCCCGTGGGACCCGCGAGCCGGCGCCCCGAAGGGCCCGGGCGTCGGGGGGACCTCCCGCCCGACGCCCGCTGCGGCGCAACGTGGGATCACGGCCGGCGGAGGGGCCCCCGCATGCTCGAGCTCGCGGTCGTCGCCGTGATCGTCCGCGCGCTGGGTGCGTGAGTCTCGCCCTCCTCCTGCGCTGCGCGTGCCCTACGGCGCGGCGCCGGCCATCACGCCGAGCTGCTGCATCAGGCCCATCATGTCGAAGGAGTGATGCCACTCCCGGATCAGGCCGTTCTCGAACGTCAGCAGCTGCGCGGCCTGCGTGACCGCGCGCGGTTCGTGGGCGGGATCGCGCCGCCGAGCCCGATCACCGGTCCGGTGTGCGTCCCTTCCCGGGTGATCTCGAGGACGACGTGGTCGCCGCTGGCGACGGCGCTCGTGATCGTCCCGGTGACGTCCGGGAACGCCTGACGCCAGCCGCGGATGCCCTCGACGATCTCGGCGGGCCCTTCGAGACGCCGGCTGGTCGCCGGCTCCGTGTACACGGAGTCGGACGTCATCAGCGCCTGCATCTGCTGGAAGTCTCCCTTGTTGAATGCCTCGACCTGTTGTCGAGCCACGCGGACGAGGTCTTGCTCGGCCATGGCCGCTCCCTTCACCGCGGCGCGCCGCCGCCACCATCATGCGCGAGTGGATCACGGGAACACGCAGGCACGAGTGCGTGCGATCTCGCACAAGCGCGCAAGATTGCTTTGGATTCCGTGAATCGAGCGGGAACGCCGTGGGAGCGCCGAGGCAGGGGCGCGAGACGCCACGCGCTACTCCTGCCCGAGGGCGGGGCCGGACTGCGGCGCGTCTGTGCCCCCAAATCACAAGCGGGTCTGCGTCGGGCGGCCCGCTGGCGCAAGTGATTGTTCGCACGTTCACCCGACTCCCCGTCGGCCGCGGCCGCCCCCGGCTGCGACCACCGATATAGTGCGGCCGTGACAGCGGATTCCGCGTCTCTCCTCGACGGCGTGCGCGTGCTGGACCTCGCCACCGAGCGCGCCGAGCTCGCCGGCCGCATGCTCGCCGACCTCGGTGCCGAGGTGCTCAAGGTCGAGCCGCCGGGCGGCGCGCGCGCCCGACGGCGCCCGCCGTTCGACGAGCGCCCGGGCGTCGCGTCCGACGAGCGATCGCTGTACTGGGCCGCAGTCGCGCTCGGCAAGCGCAGCGTCGTGATCGACCTCGACGACGCCGCGGGCGCGGAGCGGCTGCGCGCGCTCGCGGCGTCGGCCGACGTGCTGATCGAGTCGTTCGACCCGGGCGCACTGGCGGCGCGCGGCCTCGACTACGCCGCGCTCTCGCCGCGCCACCCGGGGCTCGTCTACGTCTCGGTGACGCCGTACGGGCAGAGCGGGCCGCACGCGATGCGCCCCGCGACCGACCTCACGCTCGAGGCCGCGGGCGGGCTCGTCGGGCTGCAGGGCGACGGCGACCGCCCGCCGGTGCCGGTCGGCTTCCCGCAGGCGGCGTTCCACGCGGGGCTCCAGGCCGCCGCCGACGCGGTGATCGCGCTCAACGAGCGCGACCGCTCCGGGCTCGGGCAGCACCTCGACGTCTCGATGCAGGCCGCCGTCGTCTGGACGCTGATGCAGACGACGGGCTTCCCGCCGAACACCGGCGGCGACCCCCCGCACACCGGCGCCGAGCGGCGCTGGCCGACGCCCGACCGCCTCGCCGGCGGCGCCGTGCCGCGCGTCGTGGAGTGCGCCGACGGCTGGGCGAGCGCGCAGCTCACGCTCGGCCGCGGCGGCACCTGGGCCGCGGCGCTGCGCTGGCGCGACGAGGAGGCCGGCATCGACCCGGAGCTCCGCGCCGTCGACTGGCTGACGTGGGACGTCGCGCTCGCCGAGGGACGGCTCTCGGCGGAGCTCGTCGAGCGCGGTCGCGCGGAGGTGCTCGCGCTCTTCCGCAGCAAGACGAAGCAGGAACTGATGGACTGGGCAGTCGCGAACCGGCTGCTCGTCGCGCCGATCCTCACGACCGCGGACCTGCTGCGCGATCCCCACCTGCGCGCGCGCGACTTCTGGCGCGAGATCGGCGGGCGCACGCACCCGGGCCCCGTCGCCGTGCTCAGCCGCACCCCGCTCGGCCCGCGAGGCCCGGCGCCGGCGCTCGGGGCTGACCAGCACATGATGGAGCGGTGGTTGAGCGAGCCACCTCCGTTCCCCCCGAGCGAGTCGAAGGGCGCCGCGTACGCCGGCGAGCGGTCGCGCGCCCCGGTCGCCGGCGGCGCCTCCCATGCCCGGGGCGACGCCTTCGACGACGTGCGCGTCGCCGACTTCGCATGGGTCGGCGTCGGCCCGCTCTGCACGAAGGCGCTCGCCGATCACGGGGCGACCGTCGTGCGGCTCGAATCGGCCGCGCGCCCCGACGGGCTGCGCAACGCGCACCCGTTCAAGGACAACGTCCAGGGCATCGACCGTTCCCAGTTCTACGCGAACTTCAACAGCTCGAAGCTCAGCCTCTCCGTCAACCTCGCCTGCGACGCCGGCCGCGAGCTCGCGCGCCGCATGGTCGCGTGGTCGAACGTCGTCGTGGAGAGCTTCGCCCCCGGCGCGATGCGGAGGCTCGGGCTCGACTACGCGACGCTGCGCCGCGAGCGGCCCGAGCTGATCATGCTGAGCACCTGCCTGCGCGGTCAGACGGGTCCCGACGCGCCGTACCGCGGCGTCGGCTACCAGGGCTCGGCGCTCTCCGGGATCCACGGCGTCACCGGCTGGCCGGACCGCCCGCCCTCCGGACCGTGGGGCGCCTACACGGACTTCGTCACGCCGCGCTACGGCGCGGCGGTGCTCGCCGCGGCGATCCGCGAGCGGCGGCGCACCGGGCTCGGCCAGTACATCGATCTCTCGCAGGTCGAGGCGGGCATCCACTTCGTGGAGCCGCTCGTGCTGGACCACACCGTGAACGGACGCGTCGCCCCGCCGGCCGGGCACGACTCCGCGATCGCGTGCCCGCACGGCGTCTACGCGGTCGGGGGCGTCGAGCGCTACGTCGCGGTCGCGGTGGAGACGGCCCCGCACTGGCGCGCGCTGCGCGACCTCGTGCCGGCGCTCGCGCGCTTCGACGGTGACCGGTTCGACGCGCTCGCCGCGCGGATGGCGCAGCGGGAGGCGATCGATGCCGGGCTGCGCGGGTGGCTCGCGGCCCAGGAGCCGTGGGCCGCGGTCGAGCGGCTCGCGGTGGCGGGCGTGCCGGCGGCGGTCGTGCAGCGCCCGAGCGACCTCTATCGCGACCCGCAGCTTGCGCACCGCGAGTTCTTCGTCACGCTCGACCACTCGGTGATGGGCCCGACGCCGTACGACGGGCTCGTGACGCGCTTCTCCGCGAAACCGGTGCAGCTCCGCAAGGCCGCGCCGGCGCTGGGCGAGGACACGCAGCACGTGCTGCGCGACCTGCTCGGTTGCTCGGACGGCGAGGTCGCCGCGTACGCCGAGCGGGGGGCGCTCGGGTAGGGCGGGTCGAGCGCAGGCTGCTCGGGCGCCGGCGGAGCGCGTTGACCCCTCCCGCCGCCCGCTGCTATCACGGCTGCGCCGGGCGGGAGGCTCCGTGAACGGCGTGCACGACGTGGGCGGCATGCACGGCTTCGGTCCCGTTGACTGGGACGAGGGGCCGCCCTCGCTCGACGACTGGGAGGCCGCGGTCGTCGCGATCCAGGGCGCGACCCGCCGCACCGGGCTCATCAACATCGACGAGTTCCGCCACGGCATTGAGCGCATGGCGCCGGCGCACTACCTCGGCTCGTCGTACTTCGAGCACTGGCTCGACGGCATCGCGCGGGTCCTCGTCGAGAAGGGCGCGATCGACCCCGCGGCGCTCGACGCGCGCACCGCGTTCTTCGCGGAGCGTCCCGACGGCGCCGCGCGCGACGCGCTCGCGGCGGCACCGCCTGCGACGCGACCCTCCGTGCCCCACCGCGGCTACGTGCGCCCGGAGCGCGCGCCCCCGCGCTTCCGCGCCGGCGACGCGGTGCGCGCGCGCACGACGCACCCCGCGGGCCACACGCGCCTGCCGCGCTACGCGCGGGGGAGGCGCGGCGTGATCGCCGCGTACCACGGCGTGCACGTCTTCCCCGACACGCACGCGCACGGGCTCGGCGAGCAGCCGCAGCCGCTCTACTCCGTGCGCTTCGAGGCACGCGAGCTCTGGGGCGAGAGCGCGGAGCCCCGCGAGGCCGTCTACCTCGACGCGTGGGAGCCGTACCTCGAGCCGGCCTGATCGGTCGCGCGGCGCGCGCAGGCAGGAGGAGCCGTGGGCAAGAACCACCCGAACGTCGACTCGTACGTCGTCTCGCGCGTGCGCGCGCTGGAGTCGCTGCTCATCGAGAAGGGGATCCTCGCGCCGGACGCGGTCGACGCGGTCGTGCGCCGCTACGAGCAGGACACGGGCCCGCTGCTCGGCGCGCGCGCCGTGGCGCGCGCGTGGAGCGACCCCGCGTACCGCGAGCGCCTGCTCGCGGACGGCCGCGCCGCGGTCGCGGAGTTCGGTGGGGAGGTCGACACGCTGCTCGTCGTCAAGGAGAACACGCCCGAGGTGCACCACATGGTCGTGTGCACGCTCTGCTCCTGCTACCCGTGGCCGGTGCTCGGGCTGCCGCCGACCTGGTACAAGCAGCCGGCCTATCGCTCGCGCGCGGTGATCGCGCCGCGCGAGGTGCTGCGCGAGTTCGGCACCGAGATCGCCGAGCAGCGCGAGGTGCGCGTCTGGGACAGCTCCTCGGAGATGCGCTACATGGTGCTGCCGATGCGCCCGCCCGGCACGGAGGCCCTCTCCGAGGAGGAGCTCGTCGCGCTCGTCACGCGCGACTCGATGATCGGCGTCACCGAGATCCCGCAGCCCGCCGCGGTGCGCTGAGCGTCGTCGCGATGCGCTACGAGAAGCGTCGCAACATCGTCACGCGCGAAGGGGACGGCCGCGCGGTGAACGTCGCGCGCCCGCGCGGGCAGCTCTTCGTCTGCTCCGAGAACTGCTGCTGCGGCCGCACCGAGGACGGCTTCGCGCCGGTGCCGGTCGACGTCTACCAGTCGGAGTGGGAGCGCCGGCGGCTGCGCAACTTCGTGCACCTCACGATCGGCGGCTGCCTCGGGCCCTGCGCGCTCGCCAACGTCGCGATGCTCGTCTTCCGGGGGCGCACGGTGTGGTTCCAGGCGATGGACTCGGCGGAGCGCGTCTACCGGCTCTTCGACTACGTGGAGTCGCTGCTCGCGGCGGACGCCTTCGCGCCGCCGCCCGCGGGCCTCGCGGAGCTCGCGTTCAGCGCGGGCACGTGGGAGGAGCGCCCCGACGGCGCGCCGGTCGACGACCTGCGGCCGTGGTCCGAGCGCGCGGCGGCGC